>JAVVFE010000040.1:0-13351 GCA_032251175.1 Thermohalobaculum sp. | reverse complement strand
GATCTCGTCCCCAACGACAGCAAGAATTGCCGCACCTGCCACGTGATGGCGGCGATCAAGCCGGAAAAGCCGCGCGGCCAGAAGCAGCATGCCGAGGCGATCGAGAAGAACATCACCTGCATCGTCTGCCACTACGATCTGGTGCACAAGGAAGTCCTGCCGTCGCCGGAATTCGACGCGGTGATCGGCTCGTATTGACGTTGTGGTGGCGCCCGCCCCCCCGGGCGGGCCCGCCGTTCAGCCCATCAGCCGGGCATCGAAGGGATAGCGCGTCAGGTTCTCGCAGCCGGTCTCGGTGATCAGCACCTGGTCCTCGAGCTTGACGGCGAAATCGCCGCCCTGCGTCTGGATGCAGGCCTCGACGCACAGCATCATGCCGGGTTCCAGCATCGCCTCGAAGGCGCCCTCGCGGTAGTCCTGCGGATAGGCCACGCTCGGCCATTCGTCGCACAGGCCCACGCCGTGCATCCGGCAGCCATAGCGGCCGGGGACGAATTCGTCGGCCAACTGGTGGCCGCCGAACACCAGTTCGGTCAGGCTGACGCCGGGCCTCAGCAGTGCCATGTTGCCCATGATGTGGTCGTGCGCCACGCGGTAGAGGCGTTTCATCTCGGCCGTGGGCGCGCCGTCGCCAATGAACCAGGTCCGCGAGATGTCGGTGCACATGCCGTAGACGCCGATCAGGTCGGTGTCGAAGGCCACGATCTCGTTATTCTGGATTACCCGCGGTCCGCATTCCTGGAACCACGGGTTGGTGCGCGGCCCCGAGGCGAGCAGCCGCGTCTCGATCCACTCGCCGCCGCGCTTGATGTTGCCGGCATGCAGGTGGGCCCAGACCTCGTCCTCGGACAGGCCCGGCCGGCAGGCGGCCTGCATCTCGGCCACCGCCGCCTCGCAGGCGTGGACGGCGCAGCGCATCGCCTTGATCTCGTCGGGGCCCTTGACCGCGCGGGTGCGCTCGGTGATCTCCTCGCCCTCGATCACCTCGAATCCCGCCTGGCAAAGCGCGTGGTAGCCGTTGAGCATGATCTTGTCGACCGCGAGGCGGCGGTTGGTGCCGGCCCGCGCCCGCATCACCTCGTCGACCTGCGCCGCGAACGCGCGCGCGGCATCGCCCCCCCGGTCGCCGGCGCCGAAATAGAACAGGCTGGCATCGCTGCGCACCTCGCGCACCAGCGGGTTGAAGTCGCTGAGGAAGGCGAAGGCGGCGCCCCGATACTCCCACAGCACCATGTGCCCGTCGGCGGTCACGAGCACCGCCCGGAACGGGTTGTGGGTGTTCCACAGCTGCATGTTCGGCGCGTCGGTGGCATAGCGGATGTTGAGCGGGTCGAACATCAGGATGCCGCCGATGTCGCGATCGGCGATCGCCCGGGTCAGCCGCGCATGGCGGTGCGCGCGCATCGCCTGCAGGTCGGGGCACTCCAGCCCCGCAGCCGCCCATTCGGCATAGGCAAGCCGGGTCGGCCCGGTCTCGACCCGGTCGTCGTCGTCAGGCGTGTTGTCGGGCTTCATCCGCACCTTGCGCGAGGGGTCGATCCTGCGGCGGTCGGCGTGTTGGATTTCCGGGTTCATGCGCGCGCTCCGTGGTGCTATCTGCACTGTGGCGATGGCGCGCCCGGCCGTCTCGCCGGGAACACCGCGAAGGCGTCGGTTTCGGACAGGATGTGGACAAGCCCGATGGACGCGGTCAGGCGCCAGTACGAGAGCTACCCCTACCCCGAGCGCGACCCCGCCGAGGAAGCGGTCCGGCTGATCGAGGGCTCGCCGTCGCATCCCGTCGAGATCGACCACTTCCTGTTCGGCGGGCGGCGCGACTGGTCCGCGCCGTTCCGCGCGCTGGTGGCGGGGGGCGGCACCGGCGACGGGCTGATCATGCTGGCGCAGAAGCTGGCTGACATCGGCTGCCCGGCCGAGATCACCTATCTCGACATGTCCCAAGCCGCGCGCGCCGTGGCCGAGGCCCGCGCCACCGCCCGGGGGCTCACCTCGATCAACTTCGTCACCGGGGACCTGCTGACCGCGCCCGATCACGGGCCGTTCGACTACATCGACTGCTGCGGCGTGCTGCACCACCTGCCCGACCCGGACGCGGGCTTTGCCGCGCTGGCCGCGGCGCTGGCGCCCGAGGGCGGCATCGGTCTGATGGTCTATGCGCCGCTCGGCCGCACCGGGGTCTACCCGCTGCAATCGGCCTTTGGTGCGCTGTTCGCAGGCGACGCGCCCGCTGAGCAGGTGGCGCTGGCGAAATCGGCGCTCGCAGCCCTGCCACCCACCAACTGGCTCAACCGCAATCCCTTCGTCGGCGACCACAAGGCGTCCGACGCCGGGCTCTACGACCTGCTGCTGCACAGCCGCGACCGCGCCTATCGGGCCGACGAGCTGATCGCGGCGCTCACCCGCGCGGGCCTCGGCCTCGTGAGCCTGATCGAGCCCGCCCGCTACGAGCCGCTGCGCTACCTGCCCGACACGCCCGAAATGCGCGAGCGCACCGCGCGCCTCACGCCTGCGCAGGCGGCGGCCGTCGCCGAAAACCTCGCCGGCAACATCAAGACCCACATCGCCTACGCCACCCTTGCCGGGCGCGCGGGGCGGGCGATGGCGACCCCCGGGCGCGCCGGCGCCGTGCCGCACCTCGCCCGCACCGACCCCCGCGCGCTGGCCGCCCATGTCGCGAAGGCGGGCGAGATCCGCCTCACGCTCGACGGGCTGGAGCACCGCCTGCCGATCCCGCGCGCGGCCGCCCGCCTGATCGCCGGCATCGACGGGCGCCGGAGCCTGCGCGCGGTGGCCGAGGCCGCCAGCCTCGACTGGCTCGCCTTCGCCGCCGCCTGGGCCCCGGTCCACCGGGCGCTCGCGGGCTTCAACCTCATCCACTACAGCGAGGGTGCCGCACGATGATCCTGATGCCCCGCCCGCCCTACCTGCCGTTCATGGACCCCCGCACGATCCACGCGCCGGGGATCATGCCGCTCGACCCCGCCGACTGGCTGACCGTCCACGACGACTACGCCCCGCAGATGGCCTATCGCGAGCGCCTGATGGCCGAGCGGCCCGAGGTGGTGCTGGCCACGCTGCCCGAGGGCGAGGCCCCGGCGGGCGAACTCCTCGCGATGGTTCTCGCCGCGCTCGACGCCCACCCGGCCTGGCAGGTCGCGGGCGACACCGTCCGCCGCCCCGACGGCGCCGAAATCCGCATCGACCCCGCCCGCCCGATGGAAACCATGGGGCGGCTGGTCGCCGAGGATCTGTGCCTGATGCTGCCCGACGCCGCGGCCGGCGAATACCGCCTCGTCGCCGCCGTGCTCTGCTTCCCCTCGCGCTGGCTGCTGGCGGAGAAGCTCGGCCGCCCGCTCACCGCCATCCACGACCCGGTGCCCGACTACGACGCCGACCTCGCCCGCCGGGTGAACCGGATGTTCGAGGCGATCCGCCCCGGCCGGCCGCTGATGCGCGTGAACTGGACCGTCCACGCCGTGCCCGAGCTGCACCTGCCGCGCGGCCTGTCCGACCGGCTGGTGGCCGAAACCGGGATCGCCGGGCCATTCTACCTGCGGACCGAGCGCCAGACCCTGGTGCGCCTGCCGCAAACCGGCGCGGTCTGCTTCGGCATCAAGACCTCGCTGACGCCGGTGGCGAACCTCGCGGCGCCCGAGGCGGCAGCGCTCGAGGCCGCGATGCAGGGCATTAGCGGCGGGATGGTCGGCTACAAGGGCGGCCCCGATCTGCTTGCCGCGGCCCGTGCGCAGCTTCGCGAAATCGCTGGACAGGGGGCGGCGGCGTCCGCATCCTGACCGGAATTGAACGCACGTTCACTAAATTCGGAGAACCCCCATGTCCGCTCCCGCCTCCGACCCCATCGTCATCGTCGGCCTCGCCCGCACCCCGATGGGCGGCTTCCAGGGCGATCTTTCGGGCGCCACCGCGTCCGACCTCGGCGGCACGGCGATCCGCGCGGCGCTGGACCGCGCCGGGGTCGCGGCTTCGGACGTGGACGAGGTGCTGATGGGCTGCGTCCTGCCCGCGGGCCAGGGGCAGGCGCCCGCCCGGCAGGCGGCCTTCGCCGCGGGGCTCGGCAAGGGGGTGCCCTGCACCACGCTCAACAAGATGTGCGGCTCGGGCATGAAGGCCGCGATGATCGCCCATGACCAGCTCAAGGCCGGCAACGGCAGCATCATCGTCGCGGGCGGCATGGAGAGCATGACCAACGCCCCCTACCTGCTGCCCAAGATGCGCGGCGGCGCGCGTCTGGGCCACGCGCAGGCGATGGACCACATGTTCCTCGACGGGCTCGAGGACGCCTACGACAAGGGCCGCCTGATGGGCACCTTCGCCGAGGATTGCGCCGAGAAATACCAGTTCACCCGCGAGGCGCAGGACGCCTATGCGCTCGCCTCGCTCAACGGCGCGCTCAGGGCCGAGGCCGAGGGCCGCTTCACCCGCGAGATTGCCGCCGTGAAGGTTGCGACCCGCGCGGGCGAGGTCGAGGTCGCGGGCGACGAGCAGCCGAAGAAGGCCCGCCCCGAAAAGATCCCGACGCTGAAGCCCGCCTTCCGCAAGGACGGCACGGTAACCCCCGCCAACTCGTCCTCGATCTCCGACGGCGCCGCCGCGCTGATCCTGATGCGCGAGAGCGAGGCCGAGGCCAGGGGCCTGCCCATCCGCGCCCGCCTGCTGGGGCACGCGAGCCACGCGCAGGAGCCCGGCTGGTTCACCACCGCTCCGGTGCCGGCGATGCGCAAGCTGCTGGAAAAGCTCGGCTGGACGGTGGACGACGTCGACCTGTGGGAGGTCAACGAGGCCTTCGCCGTGGTGCCCATGGCCGCGATGGCGGAACTCGGCATGCCCCGAGAGCGCCTCAACGTCAACGGCGGCGCCTGCGCGCTGGGCCACCCCATCGGCGCCTCGGGCGCGCGCATCATCGTCACGCTCCTGCACGAGATGGAGCGCCAGGGCCTGAAGCGCGGCATCGCCAGCCTCTGCATCGGCGGCGGCGAGGGCACGGCGGTGGCGGTCGAGCGGGTGTGATGGACGGGGCTGTAACAACACGCCTGACCGACCGCCCCGACTGGGGCTACCTGCTGGCCGAGTTCGCCGAGCTTTATCGGCGCGGCAAGGCGGGCGGCTCGGCGCGCATCCGGGCGCATCAGCGCGCGGTTCGCGAGGCGGTGTCGCGCGCCATCGCCGCCAACCCGCCCGTCATCGACCGCGCGCCCGAGACCAAGCCGGTGACCGCGCATCTCAAGCGCGCGCTCGATCAGGGGCGGCGCGAGTCGACCCAATCGGTCATCCGCGCCATCGAGAGCGTGCTGCCCGACCTCTGCTGGCTCTACGGCTACGAGAAGGTGCCGAAGGGGCTGAGCGCGAAATACGCCTATGCCGAGTTCGCCGGCCCCCACGGCCCGGTGGTGACCGAGGAGGTGATCCTCGGCATCGTGCTGTTTGCCCCGAAATGCACCTACCCGGCGCATGCCCATGACGGGCTGACCGAGAGTTATTATACCCTGTCGGGCGCGGTCAGCGAGAACGACGAGGGCGTCTACGCGCCGGGCTCGCTGATCTTCAACCCGCCCGGCCGGATGCACCGGATCACGGTGGGCGATACCGAGCCGGCGCTGCTGAGCTATGCCTGGCAGGGGCCGCGCGACAAGCTGGCGGGGCAGAAGATGACGTTCTCGAAACCGAAGGAGTAAGGTCGAAGAGAGTTAATTTTTTTCGGATTCCATTTGATACCAAACGCTTATATATGCTTTCACGCGTGAATGACCGATCGGGGAGGACCGCATGAAACACGTCAAGGACATGGTGGCCGAGGCCAACGCGGTCGTCGAGCACGCCCCGGCGAGCGACCTCCTCGACCTGCACGGCGCCGAGGGGGTCACCTTCGTCGACCTGCGCGACGTGCGCGAGCTGGAACGCGACGGCATGATCCCCGGCGCCTTCCACTGCCCGCGCGGCATGCTGGAATTCTGGATCGACCCGGAAAGCCCGTATGCGAAGCCGCAGTTCCAGACCGGCAACCGCTTCGTGTTCTACTGCGCCTCGGGCTGGCGCTCGGCGCTGTCGGCCCGCGTGGCGCAGGAGATGGGGCTGGCAAACGTCAGCCATATCGAGGACGGATTCAAGGGCTGGCAGGCGGCGGGCGGCCCGGTCGGGCCGCGGCCCGAGAAGAAACACGACTGACCCCCTGCCGCGCCGCGGCCACGCCCATTCACAGGAGGCAACCATGAGCATCGAGACCAGCCTGAACCGCCTGGCCCCCGTCTTTCTCAGCGTCCTGCGCGGCATGGCGGGACTGATCTTCCTCGCCCACGGCTCGCAGAAGCTGATCGGCTTTCCCGCGACCGAAAATGTGGTGGCGGCGTTCTCGCTGCCCTGGGTCGCGGGGGTGATCGAGCTTGCCGCGGGCATCCTGATCGCGGTGGGCCTGTTCACCCGTCCCGCGGCCTTCCTCGCCTCGGGCACCATGGCCGCCGCCTACTGGATCGCCCATGCGCCGCGCGACTTCTACCCGGTGAACAACGGCGGCGATGCGGCGATCCTGTATTGCTTCCTGTTCCTCTACATCGTCTTTGCCGGCCCGGGGCCGCTGAGCGTCGATGCGATCAGGCGTGGTGGCAGGGCCTGAGCGCCGCAGGCGGGACCGGGGACGGAGGGACGGATGCTGACCGACGAACAGATCATGATCCGCGACATGGCCCGCGACTTCGCGCAGTCGAAGCTCGCGCCCACGGCGGCGAAGCGCGAGAAGGCGGGGGTGATCGAGGCGGAGGTGATTGCGGATCTCGGCGCGCTCGGGTTCCTCGGCATGACCATCGACCCCGACTGGGGCGGCGCGGGGGCGGACTACGTCTCCTACGCGCTGGCGCTGATCGAGATCGCGGCGGGCGACGGCTCGGTCTCGACCATGGTGTCGGTCCACAACGCGCCCGTCTGCGCCGTGCTCGACCGCTTCGGCAGCCCCGAGCAGAAGGCGCGATGGCTGCGCCCGCTGGCGGAAGGCCGCCATATCGGTTCCTTCGCGCTGACCGAGCCGCAGGCCGGTTCGGACGCCTCGAACCTCAAGACCCGCGCGGTGCGGATGAACGAGGGCTGGCGGATCAACGGCACCAAGCAGTTCATCTCCTCGGCCCGGATCGGCAAGACGACCGTGCTGTTCGCCGTGACCGATCCCGCCAAGGGCAAGAAGGGGATTTCCTGCTTCGTCACCGGGAACGACCGCCCGGGCTTCACCGTTGTGCGGGTCGAGGAGAAGCTGGGCCAGAAGGCGTCGGATTCATGCGCGCTGGCCTTCGAGGACATGGACGTGCCGTTCGAGGACATGATCGGCGAGGAGGGGCAGGGCTATGCCATCGCGCTTTCCTCGCTCGAGGCGGGGCGCATCGGCATTGCCGCCCAGGCCACCGGGCTCGCGCAGGCGGCCTATGAGCGGGCGCTGGCCTACGCGAAGGAGCGCACCGCCTTCGGCGGGCCGATCTTCAATCTTCAGGCCGTGCAGTTCCGGCTGGCCGAGATGGCGACCGACCTCGAGGCCGCGAAGGCGCTGGTGCTCAACGCCGCGCGGATGAAGGACCAGGGGCTGCCATGTCTGAAGGAGGCCTGCATGGCCAAGCTGTTCTGTGCCCAGGCGGCCGAGCGGGTCACGTCCGAGGCGATCCAGGTCCTCGGCGGCTATGGCTATCTCCAGGACTACGAGGTCGAGCGGATGTATCGCGACCAGAAGGTGTGCCAGATCTACGAGGGCACCAACGACATCCAGAAGCTGATCATCGCGCGGCAGATTGCATGAGGGCGGGCCGGACTGTCGCCGCGCTGGTGGGCGTGCTGCTCGCGGCCTGCACCGCCGCCGAGGCGCCGGTCGGGCCGGGCGTGGTGGCCGAGGCGGTGCCGGGCGCGCAGGTCGCCGTGGCGGCCGGCCCCGCGACGCGCGCCGCGCGCACCCGGTCGGGCGAGATGCCGCCGCCCGACGCCGCCGGACCGATGGACGATCCGCTGACCTGCCTCGCGCGCACGGTCTACTGGGAGTCGAAGGGCCAGCCGGTCGAGGGGCAGGCGGCGGTCGCCCATGTCGTGCTGAACCGTGCCCGCGCGCCCGGCTATCCCGCGGAGGTCTGCGAGGTGGTGATGCAGGGCGGGCAGTCGCGATCCTGCCAGTTCCATTTCCATTGCGACGGGCGCGACGACGCGGCGCGCGAGCCGGACGCCTACGCGACCGCGCACCGCGTGGCGTGGGAGGCGCTGACCGGCACGAGCGCCGATCCCTCGCGCGGCGCCACGATGTTCCACAACCGCAGCGTCCGGCCATCTTGGGCGAATTCGGCCCGGCGCACGGCGCAGATCGGCGATCACAGCTTCTACCGCTGAGCCGGGCTGGGCGCGTCGCCCTGCCGCGACCGCGCACCGGATTGCGCCGATCACGATCCGCCGCTGACACCCGCCCGCCCCGGCCCCCAAGCAAGGGCCACGACGGACCGTGCGGCGCCCGGCCCGTCGAGGTGCCCTCGGCCAGGCCCGCGTCGGCGCCACCGCCCGTCGGGGTCATACCAGTTTTCCTTGAGTCCGACTCATGCCGTCCTGACTGTGCTGCGCCCCGGGCTTGACCCGGGGCCTCGCGTGGTCAGCGGTGCGGTGCGAGGCCCCGGCGCGGGGGCAGGGCGCAGCGGAAGTCGCAACGATCGATTCCGATCAATGCAAGCTGGTATCAGTCGCGGCAATGGGCGATGAGGCGGGCGATGAAGGCGTTGCAGCGGGCCAGTTCGGCGATCTCGATGAACTCGTCGGCCTTGTGGGCCTGCGCGATCGAGCCCGGGCCGCAGACCACCGCCGGGACATGGGTGATGGAGTGGAAGAACCCGGCCTCGGTGCCGTAGGCGACCTTCGAATGCGCGTTCTTGCCAGCGAAGGACTTGGCGAGGGCGACGACGCCGGCCTCGGGCGCGGTGTCGAGCCCGTCGATCTGCGAGACGGGCGCGAAGTCGAACCCTGCCTCGGGCGCCGCCGCCTGCATCGCGGGCTCGAGCACGGTGCGGGCATGGGCCTCGATCGCCGCGGTGATGGCGTCGGGATCGTCGGCGCCGATGGCGCGGACCTCGTAGAGGAAGCTGCACCGGTCGGGGACGATGTTCACAACCTCGCCGCCCTCGACGGCGCCGACATGGGGGGTGGTGAAGGGAATGTCATACAGCGCATCGCGCGCGCCCGAGGTGCGAAAGCGGTCGGCGAGATCGGCGATATGGGCGATCAGGCGGGCGGCGGCGTGGATCGCGTTCACGGCGGTTGGCGCGAGCGAGGAGTGCGCGGTCGTCCCCCGCGCCGTTACCCGGATGGTGCGCTTGGCCTTGTGGCCGATCACCACCTCCATCTGCGTGGGCTCGCCCACGAAGCAGCCGAGCGGGCGCGCGGGCCAGCCTGCCATCTCGCGCAAGAGCGTCCGCACGCCGATGCAGCCGACCTCCTCGTCATGGCTGAAGGCAAGGTGGATCGGGCGGGTCAGGGGGGCCGCCTGCATCGCCGGGACCATCGCCAGCATGCAGGCGAGAAAGCCCTTCATGTCGCAGGCGCCCCGGCCACACACGCGGCCGTCGTGGACCCGGGCCGCGAAGGGGTCATGCGTCCAGGGCTGGCCGTCGACCGGCACGACATCGGTGTGGCCCGAGAGCACATAGCCCGGGCGGTCGGCCGGGCCGAGCGTGGCGATGAGGTTGGCCTTCTGCCCGGTCGCGTCCGGGATGCGGTGGCAGGCGACGCCCGCGGCGGCCAGCCGCGCCTCGACCCAGTCGATCAACGGCAGGTTCGACTTGCGGCTGACCGTGTCGAAGCCGATCAGGTGGCGCAGGATCGCGACGGTCTCGGCGGTGAGGGGGTCGGGGCTGGGCATCGCGGCTCCTGGTGCGGGGTCGGGGCTGGTCGAGTCTCGCCCGGTCGTGCGCGGAAAGCAAACCTGCTGCGCGCGGCGCGGGCTTTACGGGACGGCGGGCCGCCGCCTAGAACGGGCAGGCGGATGCCCGGCATGCATGCGCGGCCCGTCCGCGGGCGGCGTGCCGGGGGGCGGGGGCTGGGTGCCCGGCAATCGGAGCATGGCGCCCCGGGCGGCTGCGCCCTGCGGTGCCATCGGGAGGGGTGTGGGTGCCGCATTGGGAGATCCCGGTCGCGGGCGAGCGGCATGCGCTGGTGCCGCTGGTGGCAACGGTTGCGCTGGGCGCCGCCGGGGGGTGGATCGCCTCGCATCTGGGCACGCCGCTGCCCTGGCTTCTGGGCGCGGTGGTGGCGGTGGGCGGCGCGGCGCTGGGCGGAGTGCGGCTGGGCGGGCGCCCGGTCACCTTTCCGGTCAAGCTGCGCTTCCTGTTCGTGCCGATCATCGGCGTCGCGATCGGCGGCGCCTTCACGCCCGAGTTGATCGAGGCCGCGGCCGGCTGGTGGCCGACGCTGCTGGCGCTGCTGGTCTATGTGCCGCTGGCGCATGCGCTGAGCTATGCGATCTACCGCCGGGTCGGGCGGTATGACCGGCCGACGGCCTATTTCTCGGCGATGCCGGGCGGGCTGATCGAGGCGATCGCGATGGGCGAGGCGGCGGGGGCCGAGGCGCGGGTGCTGAACCTGCTGCAATTCTCGCGGCTGATCATGTGCATTCTGATCGTGCCGCTGGCGGTGACGGCCTATGAGGGCTTTGCCGTGGGCAGCGCCGCCGGCGTGATGCTGAAGGGGGCGATGAACCCGCTGGGCCTGGGCGATGCGGCGGTCCTGATCGCGGCCGGGGCGGTGGGCGTGCTGGCGGCCACGCGCATCGGGATGCCGGCCGCGATCATCACCGGGCCGATCGTGGCCAGCGGGGCGGCGCATCTGGCCGGGCTGACGCAGGCCGACCCGCCGGCCTTCCTGATCCAGCTCACGCAACTGGTGGTCGGCTGCTCGCTGGGCGTGCGCTTTGCCGGGCTGGGGCGGCGGGCCGCGGCCAAGGGGCTGGCGCTGGCCTTCCTCAGCGTGGCGGGGGTGTTGTTGCTGGCGGTGCTGGCGGGTGCTTTGCTGCACGCGGCGGTGGGCGAGTCGGCCGAGGCGGTGCTGCTGGCCTTCGCCCCGGGCGGGGTGACCGAAATGTCGCTGATCGCGCTGTCGCTGAAGATCAGCGTGGTGTTCGTGGCGGCGCACCATGTGGCGCGCATCCTCTACACCGTCTTCGTCGCCCGGCTGGCCTGGCGGTGGGTGATGCGGCGGGGCTAGAGCGGGACAGCGGGGGCCGCCTGCGCGGCGCCCGCTCGGCGGATCAGCACAAGCGTGCCGATCAGCCCGACCAGGGTTGGCGGCAGCACCACGAAGGCTGCGGGCGCCGCCTCGGCCATCGGCAACAAGGGGCCGAACCAGAGCGCGCCGAAGACCGCCGCGCTGAAGGGGCGGGCCCATGCGTGGCCTGCGGCGCCGCCATCGGGCGACCAGGCCGCGCGCAGCAGGACGACCGAGCCGGTGAGCGCAAAGAGGACTTCATACAGAAACGCGAAGGGCAGGGCCCCGATCATCGCGAAGAGAAGAAGTGCTGCGCGCAGGTCGATCGGCGCCGCAGGCCTGCGCCAGCCGAGCGCGACGGCCGCGATGATCGCGAGGGTCATTCCCCACCCCAGAACCGGCGCCGCGCCGCCGAGGCCCGCGAGCGCAAACAGGTGGCGCCAGGTCATGAAGTAGAGGTCATATCTCACGAAGTGCCGCGCCACATCGTCATGCACCGAGACCGCGTCGAACCAGCGCGCCCAGTAGTCAGTGCCAACGAGGGGAAGCGGCGCGAGCGTCAGCAGCAGGATCATCGCCGTGCCGATGCCAAGGAGACGCCAGGATCGGGACGCGATCAGCGCGACCGGGAAGGCGAGGCCGAGCTGCGGCTTGAGCGTGACCAGCGCGAGCCAGACGCCGCCGCGCACGTCGTGCCCGCGCATCAGCGCGGCGAAGCCAAACAGTGCCGCCGCCGCGAACAGCATGGTCAACTGCCCCGCGAGCGCGCAGATCAGGGTTGCGGGCGAGAGCAGCGTGAGCAGGGTGATCATGCGCCAGGACGGCAGGAGCCGGCGGAGCGCGGCATGGAACGCGACGAGCGAGACGCTCATCAGCGCGATCCAGGCGGCGATGAAATTCAGCATGCCGAGCGGCGCGAGCAGGACCAGCAGGGCCGGTGGGTAGAGCCATTGCAGCGCATACCCGCGACCAACGCCGGTGTTGGCCTGAACGCGCGCCATCGCCTCGGCGTCGAAGGCGGCGGTCGGCATTCCGTCGAGCATGAGGCGCGCCGCGCTCCAGAACGCGGAGACATCGAGCGCCACTGAGGCAGCCCCGGGATCGCCCGCAAGGATCGCTGCGTTCTCAAGAATCTTCCGGATCAGCACACCGAACCAGACAATGGCCACGAAAAGCGTGGCCAAGGGGGCGGCGGTCTTGAGTCGTTTGATCATCGAGGCCCCCGTTCGCGCCGAAGGCCAAGCCTGTCTATGCCTGCCGGCGCGGTCAAGGGGCGCGGGCAGTCGTGCGCCCGGGGCCGGCCGCGGCGCATCGGAGAGATGGGCACAAAGTGTCGTAACAGAGGCGCGGAGGCAGCGCATGGCCGCGCGCGCGTCGATGGACGCGATTGATCGGCGCCGCCAGATCATCGCAACGACGATGCCCCGCGGCAGGATCGCGCGAAGCTGCGCGGTCATCGCCGCGTCGTGAGCCAGCCCGGTGGTGAGCAGGACCGGATAGCTTCCGAGCCTCTGGTGAAGCCGGAGATTGCCGTGCCCGACGAGGGCGGCTTGTCGCGCCGGGGCGGTGCCGAAGCCTTTCCAGGCCTCGGCACCGGCGATCAGCGCCGGGCGTGACAACCGCGCGCGGCTTGCGTGGGGCGGAAAAGCCCGCTATATGCCCGCACACGAAATCCACAGGCAGGGTTCGGGCCGATGGGGGAGACATCCCCAAAGGTCCACCGGTTGGGCGCATGCTCTCACCCCTGCCGCGGCGAAACCGGAAAGGAAAAATGCAGATGGCTCTGCCTGATTATTCGTTGCGTCAGCTTCTCGAGGCCGGCGTCCACTTCGGCCACCAGACGCACCGCTGGAACCCCCGCATGGCGCCCTTCATCTATGGCGACCGGAACGGGATCCATATCCTCGACCTCACCCAGACCGTGCCGATGCTCGATGCCGCGCTCAAGGCGCTGCGCGATTGCGTCTCGAAGGGCGGGCGGATCCTGTTCGTCGGCACCAAGCGCCAGGCGCAGCAGCCGCTGGCCGATGCCGCGCGGCGCTCGGCGCAGTATTTCATGAACCACCGCTGGCTGGGCGGCACGCTGACCAACTGGAAGACCGTGTCGAACTCGATCAACCGGCTGCGGGCGCTG
>JAVVFE010000039.1:0-13360 GCA_032251175.1 Thermohalobaculum sp. | reverse complement strand
GGGCGAGATCCGGCTGTGGCTGGTCGACCCGTCGGCGCGCGATGCGCTGACGACCATGCCGGGCTACTACCTGCCGGGCCAGCGCACCGGCGCCGACGATCCGCTCTACAACGGCCCGCGCCTGACCGCGGCCGAGATCGAGGATCTGGTGGCCTGGCTGTCCACCCTCGACCGCGCCGACTGATCCCGCGCGCCTGGCCCCCATGTTGCGCCGGCCTGACGGCAACGTGAGGCGGCAATGCGCCGCTTTCCTTTGCGCCGGCCGATCGGGCAGATTACATGCGGAACGGGGGTGGGCTTGCCCGCTTCGCGGGGCGGGGGCACGACTGCCCGCAGCGGACACGGGATGGCGGCGGCAGGCATGGAAATCGGGCTTCTCACGGCCTTCGTCGGCGGGCTGATCAGTTTTCTCAGCCCCTGCGTCCTGCCGCTGGCGCCGCCCTATCTCGCCTATCTCGGCGGCACCACGCTCGACCAGCTCTCGGGCGAGAGCGGCGAGACCGATGCGGCGCTGCGCCGCCGGGTGTTCACGGCGGCGGTGTTCTTCGTGCTCGGGCTCGGCACCGTGTTCGTGCTGCTGGGCATGGGCGCCTCGGCGGTCGGGCAGGCGCTGCTCAGCTACAAGACCGAACTCGCCCAGGTCTCGGGCGCGGTGATCATGGTGCTGGGCACGCATTTCCTCGGCCTGATCCGCATCCCCTTCCTGAACCGCGAGGCCCGCTTCGGCGGCCCGGCCAAGGCCGGCAGCCTCGGCGCCAGCTACCTGATCGGCATCGCCTTCGCCTTCGGCTGGACGCCCTGCATCGGCCCGATCCTGGCCGCCATCCTGACGCTCGCGGCGCAGCAGCAGACCCTGGGGGCGGGCACTGCGCTGCTGGCGGTCTATGCCGCCGGCCTCGGCGTGCCGTTCCTGGTCGCTGCGCTGTTCGTCGGCCCCTTCCTGCGCTGGGCAAAGGGGGTGCGGCGCTACATGGGGGCGATCGAGAAGGCGATGGGCGTGCTGCTGATCCTCGTCGGCCTGATGATCATGACCGGCGAGTTCGAGCGGCTGGCCTTCTGGCTGCTCGAAACCTTCCCCGTCCTCGCCACCATCGGCTGAGGCGCCGCCCCGGGGCAGGTCTTTCGCGGGGGGCCTGAAGGCAATCTTCCTGCGACCGTAAAAGAAACGAATTGCCCCGCCGCCGCCCGCATGGTTCCGTTGTCACACCCGCGCGGCCGACCTGCCCGGCAGTGGCTTGCGCCCTGCGTGGGAACATTGGGAGGACATCGATGTTCGGAATGTTCGGCAAGAAGGACGAGCCCGCGGCTCCGTCCCATGCGCATGTCAAGATTCATCCCGCCGTCGATGGCGGCGTGAAGAAGGGGGCGGCCGATTTCGCCGGCGGCACGCTCAGGTGCCACTGCGCGACCAATCCCGTCGAGGTCGAGATCAAGGGCAACGTGGCGCACAACCATGTCTGCGGCTGCTCGAAATGCTGGAAGCCCAAGGGCGCGATCTTCAGCCAGGTCGCCGTGGTCTCGAAGGACAACCTCAAGGTCACGAAGAACGCCGACAAGCTGTCCATCGTCGACCCTGCGGCGACGATCCAGCGCCATGCCTGCAAGGACTGCGGCACCCACATGTTCGGGCGGATCGAGAACCAGGGCCATCCGTTCTACGGCCTCGATTTCGTGCACACCGAACTGTCGGACAAGTCCGGCTGGAACGGGCCCGAATTCGCCGCCTTCGTCAGCTCGGTGATCGAGCAGGGCACCAAGCCCGAGGCGATGGAGGGCATCCGCGGTCGCCTGCGCGAGCTTGGGCTCGAGCCCTATGACTGCCTCTCGCCGCCGCTGATGGACGCGATCGCCACCCATGTGGCCAAGACCCGCGGCCTGCTCTGACGAGGGGCTGACCGGCGCGGGCGCGCGCGCTCCGGTCCCGGGCACAAGCCGGGGCCGGGCGCATGTCGTGGTGCGCCGGTCAGCGCCCGGCGCGCAGGGCCGCCAGCACATGCAGCCGGATCGCCGAGGCCAGCGTCGTCCCCGACCCGCGGGCACCGTCGATGCGCCGCCCAAGCGCGTTGACCGAAAGGCCCTCGGCCGCCGCGAGGCGGCGGAACTCCTGCCAGAACGGTTCCTCCAGGCTCACCGAGGTCCGGTGCCCGCTCAGCGTCAGCGAGCGTTTCAGCGGCGGCGGGTAGGCCGGCGCCCCTGCTTCGGCCCCGGGTTCGACACCGGTGCGGGTTTCGCCTTCGGCTGCGAGTTCGGCCCCTGCCTCGGCCCCGGCGTGGGCTCCGACTTCGGCCTCCGTGTCGGCCGCGGGATTGGCGCCGCGACCGGCCGCCGGATCGGCCCCGGCCCCGGCCCCGCCATCGCCCCCGCTCACGCGCCGTCGCCCTCGTCCGTGCCGCCGCTCTCGTCCGGGGCGTCGGGCAGACCGGGGCCCGGCGGGTCCAGACGATGCGCGTCGAGCTGCCGGCGCGCCTGCTCGGTGCGCGCGCGGGCAAGCCCGGCGACCGGTTTGGGGATGCCATGCTCGGCCGCATTGCGGTCGGCCGCGGCCTTCTTCTCCTGCCGCGCCTTCGCCTTGCGCCACAGCCGCAGATTGGTCACGTCGCTTGCCATCCGCGCCTCGCCTCCGCCAACCGGTCCGCATGCCGCCCATGATGCGCGCGAACCGGCGCCGGGGAAAGCGGCCGATGCGCGTGCGGGCCGGCCAGCCATGGCGCCATCCCGCGGCCGCAGCCGCGCAGGGTGGCGCCACGCGGGCCCGGGCGCCCGCATCACCGCCGCTGGGCGCACCCTTCCGGGCCGCGTCCCCGGGGCCGTGCCACGCGGGCCCGGGCGCGCCTCGCCGCTTACTTCGGGCCCAGCATGTCCTCGGGCCGCACCACGCGGTCGAAGGTCTCGGCATCGCACAGGCCCAGCGCGATCGCCTCGTGCTTCAGCGTCGTGCCGTTCTTGTGCGCGGTCTTGGCAACCTTGGTCGCGTTGTCATAGCCGATCACGGGGGCGAGGGCCGTGACCAGCATCAGGCTCTCCCACATCAGCTTGGAAATCCGGGTCTCGTCGGCCTCGATGCCCGTCACGCAGTTGTCGGTGAAGGCCGCGGCCGCATCGCCCAGCAACTGCATCGACTGCAACAGGTTGTAGATCATCATCGGCTTGTAGACGTTGAGCTCGAAATGCCCCTGGCTGCCGGCAAAGCCGATGGCGGCATCGTTGCCCATGACATGCGCGCAGACCTGGGTCAGCGCCTCGCACTGGGTGGGGTTGACCTTGCCCGGCATGATCGACGAGCCCGGCTCGTTCTCGGGCAGGATCAGCTCGCCCAGGCCACAGCGCGGGCCGGAGCCCAGCAGCCGGATATCGTTGGCGATCTTGAACAGGCTGGCCGCCACCGTCTTGCAGGCGCCCGACATCTCGACGATGGCGTCGTGGGCGGCCAGCGCCTCGAACTTGTTGGGCGCGGTGACGAAGGGCAGCCCGGTGATCGCGGCGATCCGCTCGGCCACCGCCTCGGCGAAGCCGGGCTTCGCGTTCAGCCCGGTGCCGACCGCCGTGCCGCCCTGCGCCAGCGGCCAGATGTTGCCCAGGCCCGCCTCGATCCGCCGGATGCCCTGCGCCACCTGGAAGGCATAGCCGCCGAATTCCTGCCCCAGCGTCAGGGGGGTTGCGTCCTGCGTGTGGGTGCGCCCGATCTTGATGATGTGGGCGAAGGCCTCGGCCTTTGCCGCCAGCGCCGCGTGCAGCTTGCGCAGCCCCGGCAGCAGCACGTCATGCGCGGTGCGCGCGGCGGCGATGTGCATCGCGGTCGGGAAGGTGTCGTTCGACGACTGCGAGCGGTTGACATGGTCGTTGGGGTGGACCGGCGTCTTCGAGCCCATCTCGCCGCCCAGCATCTCGATCGCGCGGTTCGAGATCACCTCGTTGGCGTTCATGTTCGACTGGGTGCCCGAGCCGGTCTGCCACACCACCAGCGGAAAGTGGTCGTCATGCCGGCCCGCCACCACCTCGGCCGCGGCCTTGACGATCACCTCGCCGACGGCCTTGTCGAGCGTGCCCAGCGCCATGTTCGCCTCGGCCGCCGCCTGCTTGATGACGCCCAGCGCCCGGACGATGGCGATCGGCTGCTTCTCCCAGCCGATCGGAAAGTTCTGGATCGAGCGCTGCGTCTGCGCCCCCCAGTAGCGGTCGGCCGGGACCTCGATGGGCCCGAAGCTGTCGGTCTCGGTGCGCGTGGCCATGTTCGCCCTCTCTGTTGCGGCTGTTCCCAGGACTGGCGCGGATATAACGCCCCGGCCGCGCGATTGGAAAGCGCACCTGCGCCGCAGGGGCATCACGAGGCGGGGATGGCGTGGGGCGCGCGCGCGCGACGGCCGCGCGATCGCGTCCGGCAGGCGCCGGGCGGGTGCGGTCAGGACCGGCGGAACTTGTCGAGGCTGACCACATCGGCCGAGGGGCGCCCGCCGGGATGGTCCGATCCGCCGCCCGGGCTGCCATCGGGGCCGTCCCCGGGCCCGTCGTCGTGGTCGCCCTCGTCCGGGCCGGCGGGGGCGAATCGGGCGCCTTCGGCGGTGTCGCCATCCTCGTCGTGGTCGTCGAACTTCAGGCCGAACTTGACCGACGGGTCGACGAAGGTCTTCACCGCCTCGAGCGGCACGACCAGCGTCTCGGGGCGGTTCGAGAAGTTCAGCGTGACCCGGAACCGGTCGCCGGTGACGGCGAGGTCCTCGAACCAGTCCTGCAGCACGATGGTCATCTCGCGCGGGAACCGCTCGCTCAGGTAGGCCGGGATGTCGACGCCGGGATGGGTGGTGTCGAAGTTGATGTAGAAGTGGTGATCGCCGCTCAGCCCATGCTTGGCGACATGGCCCAGCACCTCGGCCACCACGCCGCGCATCGCGCGCTCCATGAAGCGGCCGTAATTTATCCCGCGCTTTCCGGCCATCGAACCCGGACACCCCCGATGCTGCTCACGCCGACCATAAACGATTCGCCGTCCATGGGTAGAGGGGTCCATGCCGATTCCCGCCGAGGCGGCGTTTGCTGCAACACCGCAACCCCCGGCTGTGCCGCGGCGAGGCGTCGCACCGTCTCTGGAAGGAGGGGAGTGCAGGCTTCTGTTGCCAGGTGCCTGCGAACCCCGCCTGACGCGGCTAAGCGCCAGGGCTTAGTTTTCGATGGTTAGCGCCGCATTACGCGGCGAGCGCCACCGGAGCACGGTTGTCATTGGCAACTGTACTGTTCGGACCGATAACGGTGGTACCTCACCGAGCGAAAGCATAACGCCTTTACACGTCCGTCGATCCTGTTTCGGCCCCGATGCCCCCCAATGAGGGGAAGTTGGTGGAGCCGCCGGGTACCGCCCCCGGGTCCGGGCCGCTTATTCCGCGCGCGTTTATCGCCATAGTCCCCGAGGGGACAGCCCGAACATAGGATGCCGGCCGCCGGAAGGGAAGCCCCCCAAGCGGGCCGGGCGGGCGCTAACCGTTCCTTCGTCCTTGATCCCTAGGAGGGGAGTTCCGAATGTCGCAACTCCGGGGGGGTCCGATGCCCGATACCGTCCGCCGCCGCCTTCTGTCCTGTCTTGCCGTCGTTGCCCTGATCGCGGCGCCGCGTACCGCCGCCGCGGCCGATCCGGTGCTGCTCACGGTGGTCGACACCGCCACTGGCACCCGCGTCGAGCTTACCCGCGCCCGGATGGATGCGCTGGCGCAGCATGTCATCGCGACGACGACCGATTTCACCGAAGGGACGGCGGAATTCCGCGGCCCGCTCGCCACCGACATCCTGGCCGCGGCCGGCGCCGGCGGCGCGCGCGAGGTGAAGCTGGTCGCCGCCAACGATTATTCGGTGACCGTGCCGGCCGACGATTTCCGCGCCTATGGCGTGGTCATGGCGACCGAGATGAACGGCAAGCGCCTGTCGCTGCGCGACCGCGGGCCGGTCTGGGTGATGTATCCGCTCGACGATTTCCCCGAGCTGCGCCGCCCGCACTACATCGACCGGCTGATCTGGCAGTTGGTGCGCGTCGAGGCGCGCTGATCCTGCGATGCGCTGGCGGCCGCGCAGCAGTTTCCTGATCGGCCTGGTCCTGCTGGCGGCGGTGGCGCTGGTTGGCGTGGCCTATGTCGGCCAGCACCGCGATGCCCGCAGCCTCGAGGCGCTGAGCGCCGACAGCTCGCTGTGGCATGTCGCGGGCATCGAGCGCGAACTGCTGCGCTTTACCCGCGCGGTCACCCGGGCGATGGCCGAAAGCCTGCACGACACTCCCAATCCGGCGCTCGCCGATGTGCCGTTCCGCTTCGAGATCCTGTGGAGCCGGGTGCTCACCACCACCACCGGCCCGATCGGGGCGCGCGTGAAGCTGGCCGACAGCGATGGCGTCGTGCCCCGCCTGATGCGCCTGCTCGAAGCGCACGAGGCGCGGGTGATGGCGTTCGACCCCGCCGACCATGACGGCAACGAAGCGATGCTGGCCGCATTCGCCGAGGTTGAGCGCGGCGTCACCGAACTCGCAGCCCTCGCCGACAGGGTCGAGCAGGACTGGACCCGGGGCATCCACGACGCGATGCTGGGCAGCGCCGAGATGATCAAGGGCGCGGGCGTGCTCGCCCTCCTCCTCAGCCTGCTGATCGGCGTCACGCTGCACCGCCAGGCGCGGCTCGATGCGGCGCGCCTGCGCGAGATCCGCGCCCAGGCGGAACGGGCCGAGGCCGCATCGCTGACGCGCGAGCGGTTCCTCACCATGGTCAGCCACGAGTTGCGCACGCCGATGAACGGGGTGCTGGGCATGATCGCCCTGCTGCAGGCCTCGCGGCTCGAGCAGAACCAGGCGTTCTATGCCCGGCACGCCTGGCGCTCGGGCCACATCATGCTCAGCGTGATCGAGGCGCTGCTCGACATGTCCGACATCAGGGACGGGCGCCTCACGCTCAAACGGGCCGAGTTCGCGCTCGCCGACCTCGCACGCGCGGTCGAAACCCGGCTCGAGCCGCTGGGCGAGCCGGGGGCGGCGCGCATCTGCGTCGATGTGCCGGGCGATCCGGCCGCCCGCTTCACCGGCGATGTCGCCCGCATCGGCCAGTTGACCGCGCAGATGGTGTTCCATGTGATCGACACGCTGGGCGCCCAGCGGTGCTGTTGCCGGTTCGGCCTGCACCAGGGCACTCTCGAGATCGTCATCCGCCTGTCCGAGCGCGAGCGGCTGCGCTGGCCGCTCGAGACCATTCTCGACCCCGCCTCCCCGGGGGCCCGCAGCGTGGCCAGCGATGCATCGGGGCCCGCGGTGGCGCGCGCGCTGATCGCGTCGATGGGGGGCACCGCCGCAATCGCGCATCCCGGCGAAGGCACTGCGGAACTCCGGATCGGGCTGCCCTCGGCCGCGCCCGTCGCCGGCGCCGCCGCGCCGGACGGCGCGCGCCGGGCCGAGCCCGAAACCATGGGCCGGGCCCCGGGCCTGCCCCTGGGTCTCCCCGCCGCCTCCCTCCGCGCCGCCGCGCTCCGGGCTGAGCCCGACGCCATGGCCGGGCCCCGGGCCTGACCCGGGGCCTCCTTGCTCCGCCCGTCCCCCCGCGCCGCCGCGCTCCGGGCTGAGCCCGCTGCCATGGCCGGGCCCCGGGCCTGACCCGGGGCCTCCTTGCTGCCTTCCCCGCGCCGCGTCAGCGCGGGGCGACCGGCCCGCGGCCCCCGGGCGCCTGCGACAGGGCCATCGGCTGCTCGATCTCGCGCAACAGCTTGCGCCGGATCGCCTCGGGATAGGCGTCGAAGCTCTCGGCCACCTCGACGAAGGCGCCCGGGCCGGCGATCACCTGCGTCATGTATTCCTCCAGCGGGTCGGGCTCGGCGCCGCGGATCACCAGCGCGTTGATGGTGTAGCCCGCTGCCGCCACGGCGTCGGCCACCGGGCGCGGCCGGCGTCCCTCGTTCGAGATGCCGTCGCCCGAGATGTCGATCACCCGGCGCCGGCAGTCCTCGGGCGCCTCGGCGCCGATCGCATGGGCATGCGCGATCGCCTCGCCGATCGCGGTCGAGAAATTGCGCCACGCCCGCCCGGTGCTGCGGATCGCCGCGGCGAAGGCCGCAGCCGAGGCCGCGTCGCCGATCCGGTGCCAGCCCACCATCTGGCGCTGGCGCGACACCCCCGACCATTGCGTCAGCGTGGCTATGATCCCGCCCTCGACCTCGGCGATGGCGGCGGCGACGGCCGCGTTGGCGAAGGCGTCGGCCAATCCGCCCATCTGCACCGCGAACTCGGCCTCGTCGACCGACCCCGACACGTCGACCGCGAGGATCAGCTCCAGCCCGCAGGCGCGCGCCCCGCCCGGCGCGCCGGCCATCGCCGCGACCAGCAGCGCCAGCGCCAGGACCGGCGCGCGGGCGGTGCCGGGCGCGCTCATCGCGTGGTCTCCGGCAGGCGGCCCGCGGTCGCGGCGACCCGGCTCCCGGGCGCTGCGCCGGCGCGCGCGCCAACCACCAGATCGGCGTTGATCTCGCGCAGCAGCTTGGTGACCATCACCTCGCGGTAATCGGCGAAGTCGCGGGCCACGGCGACGAAGGCGTCCGGCCCCTGGATCACATGGCCGCGGTAATAGGCCTCGGGACTGGGATAGGCGCCCAGGATCGCCAGGCCGTTGATCGTGATGCCGTCGAGCAGCCCCTGCGCGCGGAAGTATTCCGGGCCCACGCCGTCATTGTTCTCGCCATCGCCCGAGATGTCGATCACCCGCCGCCCGCAGGCCGGGCCGCGCCGGAACAGGGTCGCCCCGTATTCGATCGCCTTGCCGATCGCGGTCGGAAAATCCGCATACATCCGGGTATGTCCCCGCAGGCGCGCGGCGAAGGCGCGCACCGCCGCGGGGCTGTCCAGCGCCGTCCAGTCGACCACCACGTCCTGCTGGTTGTAGCCCGACCACTCATAGGCCACCGCCGCGACATGCTCGCCGGGCGGGGTCAGGATCGCCTCGATCACCTCGGGGCGCTCCAGCGCATGGGCGAGGCCGTCGATCTGCAGGCGGTATTCGGTGTCGTTGACGCTCGACGAGATGTCGAGCGCGAGCACCAGCGCCAGCTTGCACGCCGCCCCCGTCGGCACCGGCAGCCCCGCGCCGGCCAGCGCCGCAAGCCCCGCCAGACCCGGGCGCCACCTCACGGCAGCGCCCGGCCCGGCCCGGGCTCGCGGTCCCGCCTCACCAGCTTCCCGTGTTCGGCATCGAGGCCCAGGGCTCGGTCGCCGGCAGCGGCTCGCCGATCTGCAACAGCTCGATCGAGATCCCGTCGGGGGTCTTGACGAACGCCATGCGTCCGTCGCGCGGCGGGCGGTTGATGGTGATGCCCGCATCCATCATCCTGTGGCAGGTGGCGTAAATGTTCTCGACCCCGTAGGCGAGATGCCCGAACGCCCGGCCATGGCCGTAGTCCTCGTCCGAGCCCCAGTTCCAGGTCAGCTCGACCGGCGCGTCGTGCTGGCCCGGGGGCGCCATGAACACCAGCGTGAACTTGCCGGCCGCGTTCTCGTAGCGCCGGGTCTCCTCGAGCCCCAGGAAGTCGCGGAAGAACGCGACCGTCTTGTCGAGGTCGCGCACCCGGATCATGGTGTGGAGATATTTGGTCTTCATGTCGTGGTTCCCCTCGCGGTATATACAATATCTAGGAAGCGCGACTCGCGCCGCGCCATCGGCTCACGGGGGAAGATATGCCTTTGACCGCAGAACAACAGGCCGAGATTGCCGCCAGCCGAAAACTTGCGCGCCCGACCCTGCGCACCGTCGCCGACGGGCTCGAGGCGCGGCTCTACGACGCGGTCCCGGTGCTCGACCACGGCTTCGTGCGGGTGATCGACTACATGGGCGACGACGCCGCCATCGTGCAGGCCGCCCGCGTCAGCTACGGCCAGGGCACCAAGGCCGCGCGCGACGATGCCGGGCTGATCCGGTATCTCATGCGCCACTGGCACTCGACCCCGTTCGAGATGTGCGAGATCAAGCTGCACGTCAAACTGCCGGTGTTCGTCGCCCGCCAGTGGATCCGCCACCGCACCGCCAACGTCAACGAGTATTCGGCCCGCTACTCGATCCTCGACCGCGAGTTCTACATCCCCGCGCCCGAGCACCTGGCCGCGCAATCGGCCGCCAACCACCAAGGCCGCGGCGCCACGCTGGAGGGCGAGGAGGCCGCGCGCGTCCTCGAGATCCTCAAGTCGGACGCCGGCCGCGCCTACGATCACTACCAGGCGATGCTCGCGCAGGACGGCCAGCAGGGCCTCGCGCGCGAGCTTGCGCGGATGAACCTGCCCGCCAACATCTACACCCAGTGGTACTGGAAGATCGACCTGCACAACCTGATGCATTTCCTGCGGCTGCGGGCCGACGCCCACGCGCAATTCGAGATCCGCGTCTATGCCGAGGCGATCTGCGATCTGGTCCGCGCCTGGGTGCCCGCGACCTATGCGGCGTTCGAGGACTACCGCCTCGGCGCCGTGCAGTTCTCGGCCACCGCCATGGCCTGCCTGCGCCGGATGCTGGCGGGCGAGGCGGTGACGCAGGCCACCTCGGGCATGTCGGCCGGCGAGTGGCGCGAGTTCACGGCAGCGTTGACGCCGCCGCCCCAGTAGGCGAGAGCAGACCGCAAGCGACCCGCACGCCGCGGGACGGGGAGGCCGGAATGCGCCACAGCGCCCCCAGAATCGTCGTGGTCATGCCCCGCAACATGCATTTCGGGCCGGCGCGGGCCACCTCGATCGACCTCTGCGCCCATGACTTCGTGCGCGCCAGCCGCTTCGCCGCGACCACCACGGTGGTTGCCGAGGCGGTCGAGCGCCCGTTCGAGGGCGTCCACCTCGTCACCCACGCCCCCGGCGACCGCCGCGGGCGCGATGCGCTGATCCGCGCCGCGCGGCCCGATCTGGTCGTCGTCCACCAGCACCTGCCCAGCGCCGCGCACATCGCCCGGCTGCTGCCCGGCACGCCGGTGCTGGCGCATCGCCACAACATGGTCAAGCCGCCCTCGGGGCCGATCGCGCGCCTCCATCACGCCTGGCGGATGCGCAACCTCGCCGGGCTGATCTTCGTCAGCGACTTCTGCAAGGCCGCGTTCGAGCGCGACTGGGGCCACCTTCGCCTGCCGCGCCACACCGTGCACAATGCGCTGGCGATGGACGACTGGCAGCCCCTGCCGCCCGAAGCCCGGCAGAAGGTGATCGCCTATACCGGGCGGGTCGATCCGCTCAAGGGGGTGGTCGAACTGGCCGAGGCGCTGGCCACCCTGCTGCCCGGCGCGCCCGACTGGCGGGCGCATCTGATGCTCACCGCCCGCGCGGCGCAGCAGGCGACCGCTGCCCGCGTCGAGGCGCTGCTGCACCCGGTGCGCGCGCAGGTGACCATCGACTACGACCGCACCCTGGCCGAGGTCCGCAGCCTGCTGTGCGGCGCGGCCGTGGCCGCGGTGCCGACCATCTCGGACGAACCGTTCGGGCGCGCGGCGCTCGAGGCGATGGCGGGCGGCGCGGCGCTGGTCGCTTCGGCCCGGGGCGGGCTGCCCGAGGTGTTCGGCGACACCGCCATCGCGCTGCCCGGGCCCAGTCGCGACAGCATCGTCGACGCGCTCGGGCGCCTGATGGCCGACGATGCCCTGCGCCACCGCCTGGCACAGGCCGGCCGCGCCCGGGCGGTGGCCGAGTTCGACCTCGGCCGCATCGCCGCGCGGCTCGATGCGGTCTACCAGACCACGCTCGCCCGCGCCGCCACGCCGGGCAGGCCGTGAAGCTCGTCGTCACCATCTGCACGCGCGAGCGTGCCGAACCGCTCGGCCGCTGCCTCGCCGCGCTCGCTGCCGACCCGCAGCCGGCGGGGATGGAGCTTGCCGTCGTGGTGGTCGAGAACGAGGCAGCCCCCCGCCTCGGCCCGATGCTGGCCGGGATCGCCCGCTCCGCCCCCTTCGCGCTGCACCATGTCCACGAGCCGCGGCTCGGCATCCCGATGGCCCGCAACCGCGCGGTCGAGGCGGCGCTTGGCCTCGATCCCGACTGGATCGGCTTCATCGACGACGACGAGGAGGTGCTGCCCGGCTGGCTCGCCGCCATGGCGCAGGCGGCGCACTCCCTTGGGGCCGACGTGATCGTCGGCGAGGTCGTCCCCCGGATCGAGGGGCCGCGCCCGGCCTGGATGGGGCGCGCGCGCCCGCGCCGGCAGAAGACCGGCGAGCAGCAGATGTCGGCGGCCACCAACAACACCCTCGCGCGCGCCCGGCTGTTCCGATCCGACGGGCTGGGTCTGCGCTTCGACGAACGGTTCCGCTTTTCGGGCGGCGAGGATGTGGCGCTGTTCGGCGAGGCGACCCGGCAGGGTGCCCGGATCGTCTGGACCGCCGATGCCCCGGTCGAGGAGCGTTGGCCGCCGGTGCGCCTGACGCCCGGCTGGCACCTGCGCCGGGTGTTCAGCACGCAACTGGTGACCGAGCGGATCGTGCGCGCGCGCGATGGCCGCCGCGCCTGGCTCGCCTCCGGCCCGCGCAACGCCGTCGAGACGCTGCGCGGCCTCGGCATGCTGGCGGTGGCGCTGCTGAGCTGGCCCGTGGCCCGCCGGTTCGCGGCCCGCTCGGCGTTCAAGGGCGCCAAGAAACTCGCCGCCGCCGCCGCCTGGGCCGCGGTGCCTTGGAAGATCGAACGCAATCCCTACAGTCAGGTGGATCGCTGAAGCGCCGCGGGCGGGCGGCAGGGGCAGGGGGGCAGGAGCGGCAGATGCGCAACGCGGCAATGGTTCTGGGGATCATCGGCGGGACCATCGGGATCGTCGTGGGCTTCTTCGCCTACGGCTTCGTGGTGGTCGATGCCTTCTTTTCCGGTCTGTCCGAGCAGGGGCCGATCAACGAGCACCACGATCGCATCAAGCTGATCAGCCTGATGGCGCCGATCCTCGGCATCGCCGGCGGGGCGATGGCGCCGGGGCGCCCGGCGCTCGCCACGGTGCTGATGGCGGCGTCCTCGGTCGGGATGTACTGGGGCTTCGGCTTCACCGTCTTCACCATGTTCCCGATCGCGATGTGCGGCTCGGCCGCGGTGCTCACGCTGGGCGCCGCCTTCGGCCGCCCCGACCGCGCCACCGGACGCCGCGCCGGCGGCGACTGAGCCCTGACCTCGGCGTGACCCGGATTTCAGTGGCCGCGCCCCCCGCGCCGCACACACCGCACGCGCCGCACGCTCCGCTGCCCCGGGCTTGACCCGGGGCCTCCTTGCTGCCCCTCGCGCCGCACGCACCGCACGCGCTCCCCGCGCCGCTGCCCCGGGCTTGACCCGGGGCCTCCTTGTTGCCCCCCGCACCGGTGTGCTCAGGGGGCAAGCCCGACGCCACCGGCCCGGGCCCCCGGGCTCGACCCGGGG
>JAVVFE010000038.1:0-13383 GCA_032251175.1 Thermohalobaculum sp. | reverse complement strand
CCGGGGTTCGGGCGGCCGGTCAGGATGATCGTGTCATCCTGACGATGCACCGCCTCCTGCATCACCACCGCGTCGGCCCCCTCGGGAACGGGGGCGCCGGTGAAGATGCGCGCGGCGGTGCAGGGCGCAAGACGCGCCGGTGCCGACCCCGCGGGCAGGCGGGCCGAGACGGGCAGGCGCCATGGCCCGGGTCCGCGCAGGCTCACCGCCGAAAGCGCATAGCCGTCCATCGCCGATGCGTCGAACTGCGGCGCGTCGGCTGCTGCATGAACCGGCCGGGCCAGCACCCGCCCGCAGGCCGCCCCGAGCGGCAGGGTCTCGTGTCCCGCGACCGGCGGGGAGGCGGCGCCGACGATCGCCAGCGCCTGGTCCAGCGAGGCGAACCCGGCGACCGCCTCGCAGCCGCAGCCCGATGCCGGAACGGGGAAGACCGCCTGCCGCGCCGCGATGCCGGGCAAGGCCGCCATCACGCGGCGACCGCGATGCGCGCGCGCTGCACCCAGGCGCGGATCGCGTCGGGGTCGGCGGGCAGGACCTCGGCCGCGCCTTCGGCGAAGGCCTCGAAGGCGGCGCGGTTCAGGGCGTTCACGCCGGTCAGCACCGGGATGCCGCGCGCCAGCGCCTCGCCGATCAGGTCGCGAAAGCCGCGCCCGTCCGCTTCGTGCTTGCCGAACTTGTTGAGGATCAGGAGATCCGCGCCCGCGTCGAGCCGGGCGCCCACGATCGCCACCGCCTGCTCGAGCGCGGCCGGGTCGAGCCGGCAGCCGCGCGCTTGGGCGCCCAGGTCCTGGCTGATGCGGATCACCGGGCCATCCGGCAGCACGCGCACGTCCATGTCGCAATTGCGCCGGTCGGGCCGGGTGCAGTTGGTCTGCACGACGCCGGCAAGATGCATCCCTTCGGCCATCAGGCCGGCGGCCACGTCGGTCAGCACGGCGTCGAGGTGGCCCTGCCCGGTGGCGATGACGGCGGCGATCAGCATGTCGAGCTCCTTTCGGTCGGGTCCGCCGCCCAGCGTGACCGGGCGGCGGGAAGGTGGCGATCAGGCAATCGGCCGCGGCTTGAGCGACATCTCGAGGAAGTTGTGCTTGTAGGCGCTCTCGCCCACCTTGCGCAGCACGCCCCGGCCCAGCTTGTAGCGATAGTTGCCGCTGACCGGATCGGGCACCGCGTGGCAGACCGAGTTTGCCATCGAGCCGGGGTAGTTGAAGGCGGCCTTGGCGACCCCGGGGCGCATCTCGTCCGAGACGATGGCGACCGCGACGAACTGGCCGGTGGTGGTCTTGATGTGGCCGTTCTTCATCAGCTCGGTGAAGCTCAGGTCCTTCTCGAGAACGCCGATCGGCTCGCCGGTCTGGACATAGACGGTGTCGTTGTAGCCCTCGACCAGGTCGCCCGACTCGATGCCGTGGGGGGCCGCGTCGTCGGGGTGGATGACCAGATGCGGCCAGGGCCAGCGTTTGGCGAGTTCGGGCTTGCGCAGGTCGTCGAAGCCCGACTGCCAGGTCTCGTTGACCCGGCCGTTGGTGATCCAGATCTCGCCCTTTTCGAGGCGGGGCTTGATCGCCTCGTAGAAGTCCGACCACGAGTCGTTGACCCAGGGCGTCTTGAGCATGTTCGCCTTGCCGGTGTGCGTGCCGAAGGCATAGAGCCACTTCTGGTCGGTGGTCACGTCCTCGATCTCGCCCCACTCGTTGGCGGG
The DNA here is from genome assembly GCA_032251175.1 of Thermohalobaculum sp. GTDB lineage: Bacteria > Pseudomonadota > Alphaproteobacteria > Rhodobacterales > Rhodobacteraceae > Thermohalobaculum. The sequence goes on along the minus strand of JAVVFE010000038.1, from coordinate 11,681 downwards.
ATCATGCAGCTTGGGGGTGCCGACGAGCTGGCCGCCGATCACCCGGATCGGCGTCTGGATGCCGGTGGTGCCAAGTTCGCGCAGCTTCTCGTGCGCCTTCTTGCCCTCGCGCTTGGCGTGGACCGCCAGCGCGTAGTAGTTCAGCACGCCGCCGCGGGAATGCCGCGCCGCCTCCTCGAAGATCTCGTTCGAGTCCGCCCAGTCGAAGCCCTTGAAGCCCATCTTCTGCGCGAACTGTCCGATCGCCCACCAGTCGGGCCTGGCCTCGCCCGGCGCATCGTTGAACTTGGCATAGAGCCGCAGGCGCCGCTCGGCATTGCAGCGGGTGAAGTCCACTTCGCCCCAGCAGGCGGCCGGCAGGACGATGTCGGCGAACTGGGTGTTGAGCGGGTCGACCGGGTAGATGTTGCTGTCGACCAGCACCATGCCGCCCGATTCCGCGCGCGCCGTGTAGGTGGCGACGAGGTGATCGAAATCGACGCTGCGCGGCTGGTGCGCGTTGCGGATGGTCAGGTCCGCCACCCGGCTCGCCAGTTCCTGGCTCGCCAGCATCGCCGGGAACCAGGTGAGGCCCATGGTCCACATGAAGCGGACATTGCCATCCATCACCCAGCGGTCGACATTGAGCGCCTTCTTGCGCCGGCCGGGATATTTCTCGGGGCTGAGCCACCCCTTGCCGCCGCCCGCGCCCATGCCGCCGCGCTGGTGCCCGCCGCCGCGGCTGATGACCTGCCCGGGCCGGTTGCCGGCGCCGCAGATCAGCCCCAGCGAGGCCAGCGAGGCGGTGTTCATGTAGTTGTTCGACCAGTAGTTGCCCTTCTCGAGCATGAACGAGGTCTTGGGCCGCGAGCCGTCGGCGCGGGGCTTGGCGATCATCTCGGCGGCCGCCTCGATCAGGTCGGCGGGCAGGCCGGTGATCGCTGCCGCCTCGGCCAGTTCGGCGGCCTTTTCCTTGGCGATGAACTTCTGGAAGTCCTGCCAGTCCGACTGCCAGCGGCCCCAGGTGGTGCGCCACTGCCAGCGGGTGTTGCGCGTGCCGCGGCCATAGCCGGACTCGATCTCCCACTGGTTGTTCACCCAGGTGTCGATGAATTCCTGATCCTGCCAGCCGTTGTCGATGATGATCTTGGCCAGCGCCAGGTGCAGCGCCGTGTCGGTGCCCGGCGTGATCGGCAGCCACAGGCCGCCGTTCTGGATGCCGTATTCCACGCCCATGGTCTTGTGCGGCGTGACGAAGATCATCTTCTTGTTGGGGTTGTCGCCATGCATCATCCATTCGGTGAACAGCACGGTCTTGGTCTCGTAGGGATCGACGCCCGACAGGAACGCGACATCGCAGCGCCCCCAGTCCTCGTAGGAGGCGGCGAACGAGTTGAGCCCCGCATCGTCCAGCCCGGCCGCGTCCTCGGCGTTCTGCGGCTTGTCGTGCGGCGCGTAGACCGGCGTGCCGACGCCGCGGTTCACCAGCTTCGAGATCGCGTAGGTGTTCTCGAAATACTCGTAGGAATAGGTCTTCATGCCCCAGGCATGCTCGCCATGTGTTTTCAGCACATGCTTCGAGACCGCGGCCATCACGCCGGTCGCGAGATCCCAGCTCACCGGGGTCAGCACGCCGCCGATGCGGACCATCGGGTATTTCAGCCGGTCGCGGGTCGGGCTTTCGGGGTTGTAGATCTTCTGCGCCAGCGTGCCGCCGCGCACCGAGTGGTTGCCGCCCTTGTTCACCACCTCGGCGTCGGGGTCGGCGATGATGACGAAGTGATGCGGGCGCCCCTCGTGCATGCCGATGTTGTGCTGCGCCTTGGCGATCCAGGGGGCGCCAAAGGTCGGAAAATCGACCTTGAAGGCGTTCTGGTCGGCCGCCGTGCCGCCCTCGCGGCCCACCGGCCAGCGGTAGACCTTGTAGGAGCAGGCGACGATGCAGTAGCCGCAGGCCGTGGTCAGCACGTCGGCGTCCGGCGGCGGCAGCGGGATGGTCTCGCGGTTGATGATCGCGGAAGTCATGGTCGGTCCCTCCTCAGGCGCCGGTGGGATTGCTGTTGTAGCCGTAGAACAGGCCCATCACCCCGGTGGCCACGATGTCGTCGCCCTCGATCTGAAGCACGATCTGCGGCAGGCTCGCGGCCGAGTGGCCCGAGACGATCATGCCGTGCTTGGTGAGGTCGAAGGTCGAGAGGTGCAGCGGGCAGGGGCCCAGCACGGAATGCTGCGACTTGAACTCGCTCTCGCCCATGTAGCCGCCCATATGCGGGCAGATGGTGTTGAAGGCGACGATGTTGCGCGCCTCGCCCACGCCGCCGCCGGCTTCCTCGTGCAGCATCATCACGAGGTTCTCGATGTCGTCGGTCGGGTAGGTGAAGGTCATCGCCTTGCCGGGTTCCAGCTCCGAGACCTTGCCGATCACCTTGCGGGTGTAGGCCGAGGACACGAGCTGTTGCGCCTCGGCGCCGGTGCCGATGGTGGCGAGCACGGTGACCGAGACGCCGCCGAGGATCAGGAACGACCGGCGGCTGAGGCTGGCGCAGGGATGATGCGTCCCGGCCGTCCCGGGCGCGGTGGGGGTGTGGGTCATTTCGGGAACTCCGCCCAGGTTGCGGTTGCGGGAAGCTCGGGCTCGGGCAGGATCAGGGGCTGGTCCATCGACATCGCCTCGAGGAAGGCCACGAGATCGGCCTGCTCGGCCTCATTCAGTCCCAGCGGCGTGAGCCCGGCACCGTTCCCGGCGCCGCCGCCGGCGTTGTAGAACGCCACCACGTCGGCGAGCGTTGCGAGGCTGCCATTGTGCATGTAGGGGTCGGTCCACCGCAGTTCGCGCAAGCTGGGCGTGCGGAACTTGCCCATGTCGTCGGGCCGCTTGGTCTTGTGATAGAGGCCGAGATCGTCGGCGCCCTTGCGGTAGACCTCCTCGGGCATGCCCTTCTGATAAAGCTCCCAGCGCAGGGTGATCTGGTGAAGCTCGTCCTCCTTGAACTCGGGCGCTGCCGGCACGCCGATCGCGTAGAACCGCTGGTCCGAGGCCAGCGCCCCGTTGTGGCACGAGATGCAGCCCGCCTTGCCGGTGTAGAGGTCCATCCCCCGCTTGGCCGCGTCCGACATCGCCGCGGCGTCGCCGGCGAGGAAGCGGTCGAAGGGCACCTTGGCGGCATCGGTCACGATGGTGCGCTGGTAGGCGGCGATCGCCATCCAGGCCTGCGCGATATGCGGCCAGTCGGTGCCGAACACCTCGCGGAACGCCTCGACGTATTCGGGGACAAAGCGCAACTTCATCTCCATCATCGAGCCATCGCCATTGCCTGCAACCGCGCCGCCCGCGGCCGCCGGAGCCTGAGCTTCCAGCGAGGTCACGTTCCCCTCCCAGAACAGCTTGTTGTAATAGGCGCTGTTCAGGATGGTCTGGCTGTTGCGCCAGTGCTGGGTGCCGGGATAGCCGAAGCTGATCGGCCCGCCAGTGCCCCAGCCCAGATCCGGCAGGTGGCAGGCAACGCAGGCCATCGCGCCGTTGCCCGACAGCCGTCCGTCCCAGAACAGCTTTTCGCCCAGCGCGACCTTCTCGGGCGTCATCGGGTTGTCGGCAGGCACCGGAACCGGCGGCAGGGTGGCGAGCGGCGGCACCGCGTCGGCCGCCATCGTGCCCCCCGCGCCCAGCACCAGCGCGAGCGCCGCCGACCCCAGGAACACAGTGGTGTTGCGTGTCATCTCGGGGTCCTCCTCAATTCTCGCCAACGGTGCGCAGGGCATAGTCGGGCAGGTCGGGTGGGGTCACCGCGGGCGCATCGCCCGTCAGGCTCTCGAGGAAGGCGACAAGATCGGCTTCCTCGGCCGCGCTGAGGCCCAGGGGCGCCATGCGCCCGTTGCCGGCGTTGTAGAAGGCCACCACCTCGGGCAGCGTCGCGAACACGCCCGAATGCATGTAGGGCCCGGTCTGGCCGGCATCCCACAGCGAGGGGGTGACGAACTTGCCCCAGTCGGCGCGGTCCTTGGTGACGACGTAGTGCCCGACATCCTCGCGCAGGTTCATGTAGTTGGGCGTGCCCATGGTGGCGAAGTGGCGCAGCATGGTGATCTGGCGCTCGGCCGTGGCATTGCCCGATCCGCCGCCGCTGTGCCCGCCATGCGTGGCACCCGATCCGCCAGCCCCGGTCAGGTCGGGATGATCCGGCACGCCGGTTGTGTGCAGCCCGCCATCCGACAGCATCGCGCCCGAATGGCACGCGGCGCAGCCTGCCTTGCCAGCGAACAGCTCCATGCCCCGCTTGGCGGTGTCGGGGATCGCGGTGTCGTCACCCCTGAGATAGGCGTCGAACGGCGCGTTCACCGTGCGGATGGTCTTGAGGTATTCGGCGATGGCGCCATAGATCTTGCCGCCATAGGGGTCGCCGCCATAGGCGGCTTTGAACATCGCGGCATATTCGGGCACCTGCTTCAGGCGCTCCTGCGCAAGACGGCTGTCGATGTTCATGGTGTGCGCCTCGGTCAGCATGTCGCGCACCGCGGTGCCGAGGTCCGCGCCGTCGAGCCGTCCGTCCCACATCAGGAACTTGCGGTTCGCGACGTTGAACAACCCCGGCGCGTTGCGGAAATAGAGCACGCCTGTGTAACCGTGCGACATCGGCTCGCCCGTGCCCCAGCCCAGCGCCGGGTCGTGGCACGAGGCGCAGGAATGCCCGGTATCGCCCGACAGGCGCGTGTCGAAGAACAACAGCGCGCCCAGTTCGGCGCGGGCCGCGTTCACCTCCTTGGCGTCGGGCAACGGCGCGAAGGCGGCCGGGGGCTCGGCCCGCGCGATCCCGGCGCCAAGCGCCACGCCCGCCGCCAGCGTCAGCGTCAGCGTCGAGGTCACGGCCTTCAGCGCCCCGAAGCGGGGTGGCTTGCGTTTCTGCCTCATCTTGAACCTCCGGTCTGTCGAAAGGGTCGGGGGGCATCCGCCGCAGCGCTCGCGCGAATGCCTGTGTCAAACGGCACCGCACCGATGGTGGCCATCATGGTGCCTCCGATCTCCGTGCTCGGTGCGCGCGGATCGTCTCTGGCCATGGCCTCGCCCCCGTCAGGCTCACCGGGAATCACCACGATCCCCAAGCAGTCGCTGGAACCCTAGCGACGAGCGCGCGCCGGGTTGTTGCGGGCTGAATGACGCGATGCGACGAGATGTGACGAAATGTGACGCGGCGAAGTCGCAGCGCGCGGGTGCAGTTCGACCCACCCGCAGCAGGCTCCGCGGTGTGGTGCGCTATCGCGCCGCCGTCTCGCCGGCCGCGTCGAGCAGCCCGCGGACGGCGCGCGCCAGATCCGCCGGATCGACCGGCTTGTCGAGCACCACCGCCACAGGCCCCGGCAGGCGCAGGCCCGCCGGGTTGTAGCCGGTGCAGAAGACCACCGGCAGGTCGGGGCGCAGCGCGCGCAACGCCAGCACCAGTTCCTCGCCGCTCATCTCGGGCATCACCATGTCCGAGATCACCAGATCCGCGCGCATCGGGTCGGCCCGCATCCGCTCGAGCGCGACGGGCGCCGAGGTATAGGCCTCGACGCGGTAGCCGAGCCGGCTCAGCACCCGTCGGAAGGTTGCCGCGATCTCGGTCTCGTCATCGACGATCAGCAGCCGCTCGTGCCCGCGCGGGGGGGCCGACCGCGCTTCCGCAGCCATCGCGGTCATGCCCGCCGCGCCCGGCAGGATCACCATAAAACGCGCGCCCGCGCCCGGCGCGCTTTCGACCGCGATCTGCCCGCCCATCTCGTCCACCAGCCCCGCCACCACCGCGAGCCCGAGGCCTGAGCCCTTGCCCAGCGGCTTGGTGGTGAAGAACGGGTCGAAGATGTGGGCCCGTGTCTCGGGGCTCATGCCCGGCCCGTCGTCGGCGACCGTCAGGTGCACCCAGCCGCCCGGACGGGGCGCAAGCCCCTCGGGCACTGCGCCGTCGAACGCCTCGGCCCGCATCGCGATGGTGCCATGCGCGCCGCCGATCGCCTCGGCGGCATTGCGGCCCAGGTTCATCAGGATCTGGTGAAGCTGCGTGGGATCGGCCATCACCATCACCGGCGTCCCGGCGGCGCCGCCCGCATCGAGCGTCACCGTCGGCGGGATCGAGGCGCGCAGCAGCCGCGCGACCTCGGCGATGGTGGCGCCGAGATCGACCGGCTGCGGCCGCCCCGGCTCGCGCCGCGCGAAGGTCAGCAACTGGCGCACCAGGCTTTGCGCGCGGCGCGCGGCGATGTCGATCTGCTCGACCTCGCCGGCGAGGTCGCTGCCTTCGGGCGCGTCGAGGGCTGCGAGATGCGCCGCCCCCACGATGGTGGTCAGGATGTTGTTGAAGTCGTGCGCGATGCCGCCCGCCAGCAGCCCCACCGCCTCGAGCTTCTGGGCGCGCGCCACCTGTTCGCGCGCGTGGCGCTTCTCGGTCACGTCCTCGGCGATGCCGATGAAGTTCTGCACCGTGCCATCGGGCGCGCGCAGCGGCAGGATGGTGGTCTCGGCCCAGTAGCTGCCGCCATCCTTGCGCCGGTTGCGGAAGATGCCGTGCCAGCTTTCGCCGCGGCCAAGGCGGGCGCGGATTTCGGCATAGACCTCGGGTCCCGCATCGCCCGATTGCAGGAAGCGCGGCGTCTTGCCTTCGACCTCGGCGCGGGTCCAGCCGGTGATCTGCTCGAAGCGGCGGTTGGCGTAGAGAATCCGGGCGTTCATGTCGGTGATGAAGATCGTCGCCGGGCTTTGCTCGACCGCTTCGGCCAACCGCCCCTCGGAGGCCTCGAGCCGGCGGCGCTCATCCAACTCCTCGCTGAGGCGCACCATCGCGCGGCGCATGTCGCGCAGCAGCAGGATCAGCAGGAAGCCGATCGCCAGCGCCGCCATGACCAGGGCGGCGAGCGACAGGAACCCGATCCAGATCAGCGCCTGCCCCTCGGCCACTGCCCGCACGATCCGCCCGGTCGCGCCCTGCCGGTTGGCCTGCCAGATCGCCTCGAGCCGCTCGAGCGCGCGCAGCGCCGCGCGGTCGTCCACCCGCACCATCCGGTCGGTGCGCGCCACGTCCCAGCCATTGGTCGCGGCCTCGATCGCGACCGGCAGCCTCGCCTCGTAGTCGCGGATCGTCGCCACGATCACCTCGAGCGCCGCGCGTTCGGCGGGGTCGAGGGGTTCCGCCAGATACGCCGCCGTCACCGCCTTGAACCGCGCGATCTGGGCCAGCGTGCTGTCGAGATAGACCCGGTCCTGGCGCAGGACGTAATTCTTGAAGTGATGGATGATCCCGCCATAGCCCAGATGGCCGCGGATCTCGCTGATCCAGACCCCCTTCTGCCCGGCATCCCCGGCATAGGCAGACCAGCTCGCCTCGATCTCGCGGAACTGCGCGCGGGTCATCGCACCGAGAAAGGCGCCCAGCCCAACGGTGATCAGCAGCAGCACAAGCGCTGCGGCGCCCAGCAGTGCCGTGCGCGCCCGTGCTTCAGGCTGTTGCGGTCGCGCCATCACCCCCTGCCGTCTCGCGTCCGCGCCGGTTGCGCGGCGGCTGCGAACTTGCAAGATATGCCAACGCACGGACAAGGGGAAAGCCGGTGCAGGGTCACATCCTGATCGTCGATGACGACCGCCAGTTGACCGCTTTTCTCCAGCGATTTCTGGAAAAGCAGGGCTTTCACGTCGTCACCGCGGCCTCGGCGGGGCAGATGCGCGGGCCGATGGTGCGGCATGACTTCTGCCTGATCGTGCTCGACCTGAACCTGCCCGACGCCGACGGCTTCGAGGTGGCCCGCGAGTTGCGGCGTTCGGCACGCACGCCGCTGATCATGCTGACCGCCCGCGACGACGTCTATGACCGGATCATCGGGCTCGAGCTGGGGGCCGACGACTACGTCACCAAGCCGTTCGAGCCGCGCGAGCTTCTGGCCCGGATCAAGGCCGTGCTGCGCCGCAGCCAGCCGGCCGAGACCCGGGCCGATGCGGCGCTGCCGGCGGCGCGCCAACTGGTGTTCGCCGGACTGTCGCTCGACCTGGTGGCGCGCCGGCTGACGCGCCTTTCCGACGGTGCGACGGTCGCGCTTACCTCGACCGAATTCGCGCTGCTGCGCGCACTGGCCGAACGGGCGGGCGAGGTGCTCAGCCGCGCGCGCATCCTCGAAACCGTCTACGGCAATGCAAGCACGATCACCGACCGCGCCATCGACGCGCATGTCGCGCGCCTGCGCCGCAAGCTCGACGCGGGCGGGACCGAGATCTCGCCGATCCAGACCATACATGGCGAGGGCTACATCCTGGCCGCTGCCGTCGAGCCGCGCTGATCGAGCGCCGCCTTGAGGCGCGGGGCCGCGAAGTCGATGAAGGCGCGCAGCTTCGGCGCGACGATCCGGGTCTGTGGGTAGACCAGGTGGACCGGCCGTGGCGGCGGCGCAAGCGCGTCCAGCACCGCGACCAGCCTGCCGTCCCGGATCCGGTCGTCAACCATGTAGGACAGCGCGATCGTGATGCCGTGGCCCGCTTCCGCGGCTTCGATGGCGGCAAGCGCGTCGTTGATCTCGACCGTGGGGTCCAGCGCGACGCCGCTGGGGCCGCGCCCGGTGTCGAACCGCCATTCGCGGCTGGGCATCAGCCCGGTGAAGGCAATGACCGCGTGGTGCCGCAGGTCTGCCGGCGCGCCGGGTGTTCCGCGCCGGGCGAGGTAGTCGGGGCTGGCGACGAGGACCCGGCGCACCGCGCCGATGCGCTTGGCGATCAGGCTCGACTCGGGCAGCGGCCCGATCCGCACGGCAAGGTCGATGCCTTCCTCGACCAGATTGGCGACCCGGTCCATCAGCACGACCGAGGCTGTGATGCGCGGATGCTGGCCGAGGAAGCCGCAGACCACCGGTGCCAGGATCGATCGGCCGAAGGTGACGGATGCGGTGATCGTCAGATGCCCCTGCGGCATCGCGGTCTCGCCGACCGCCTCGCGCTCGGCCGTGTCCAGATCCGTCAGGATCCGCCGTGCGCTTTCCAGAAACCGCTGGCCGGCATCGGTGATCGCGAGGCTGCGCGTGGTCCGGTTGAAGACGCGGGCGCCGAGGCGGTCTTCGAGCGCGGCAATCGCCCGGGTCACCGCCGGGGGCGACAGGCGCAGCCGGCGCCCGGCCCGGGCAAGGCTGCCGGCGTCGGCGACCGCGACGAAGACTTCCAGTTCGTGCAGTCGGTCCATGTCATTCCTCCAATCGGAAGAATGAATTTCATGTATCGGGCATTCTTTCAAGACAGATAAAGGGCCATTGTCTCGGCACGCGCCGCCGCCGGGCGTCGCACCATCAACCAGACAAGGACCGATCTCATGGCTCGTGTTGCCGTCATCGACCCCCAGACCGCCACCGGCGAGGCCAGGCAGTTGCTGGACGCCGTCCAGTCCGGGCTTGGCATGGTGCCCAACTTCATCCGCGTGCTGGCCAATTCGCCGGCGGCGCTGACCGCCTTCCTCGGCATCCACGGCATTGCCGGCGCGGGGGTTCTGGACCCGCTGACGCGCGAGCGCATCGCCCTTGCGGTGGCCGAGCAGAACGCCTGCCAGTACTGCGTCTCGGCGCATACGGCGATCGGCGGCATGGTCGGCCTGGGCGCCGACGAGATGCTGGCCAATCGCGAGGGCCGCTCGGCCGATGCCAAGGCAGAAGCCGCGCTGAGCTTTGCGCGCGCGCTGGTGACCCACACCGGCCAGGTGAGCCGGGCCGAGTTCGACGCCGTGCGGGCGGCCGGGCATTCGGACGCCGAGATCGTCGAGATCATCACGCATGTCGCGATGAACATCTTCACCAACCTTCTGGGCAAGGCCACCCAGGTCGAGATCGATTTCCCGAAGATCGACCTGACCCGGGCTGCCTGAACCCGGTCCGCAACCGACCGCGCGCGCCGCGCCCGGGGCCATCGGGCCTCGGGCGTCCGCCCCGCGCCAGCCTCGCAGGAGCACGCCATGTCGCATGGCTTCGCCGAGATCGCCTTCACGCCGACGGTGAAGAAGGTGCAGGAACAGCAGGGCAGCAGGACATCCTATGCCCGGATGGAGGCCGTGCCGGAGGACACGAACCATCGGCTCAGCGCGGCCGAGGCCGGGTTCATCGCCGCCCGCGACTCGGTCTACATGGCCACGGTCGGCGAGACCGGCTGGCCTTATATCCAGCATCGCGGCGGGCCTGCGGGGTTCATGCGGGTGCTGGGCGAGGCCACGATCGGGTTCGCGGATTTCCGTGGCAACCGGCAATATGTCAGCGTCGGCAACCTGATGACCGACGACCGCGTGTCGTTGTTCTTCATGGACTATCCGAACCGGACGCGGCTGAAGCTGTTCGGTCGCGCGACGCTGGTCGGGCTCGAGGATCAGGCGACGCTGTCGCGGCTCGAGCTGCCGGACTACCGGGCCCGCGTCCAGCGCGGCGTGCTGATCACCGTCGAGGGGTTCGACTGGAACTGTCCGCAGCACATCACCGAACGTTTTTCGCTCGACGAGGTGCGCGCGATCACGGCGCCGCTCGCCGCGCGGATCGCGGACCTCGAGGCGGAGCTTGCCCGCCGCGCGGGGGCGACGCCGGCGGCTTGAGGCGGGCGACTGGCAGCCGCCAGTGCGCGCCCAGGGTTGCCCATGGCGGCGCGGCAGACGCCGATCGGCGTGGCCCGCCGGAACGCCGGCCGTTACGCGATGGCCGGGTGCGCGACGGCACGCGCCCGATGGCCAACGCCAGTCGCATGGCCCGAACGCCGTCGCCTACGGCCCCCGATCCTCGACGTCGCGCCGCCATCTTCAAGCCGAACACAACGCCTCACATTCATCCCCCACAGGCGCAAGGCATTCTTCACAGGCGACGCGCTCTGCACCCAAGTTGCGAAGGCCGAGACCCGCGCCCTCGATTCCCGCCTCGGTAATTGCAAGACCGGCGTGCGGATCGAGCTTGGCTTCCTCCGCATCATCTTCGCCAACCCCCTCAACCGGTGCCAACTCCCCGGTTGACAGGACGCGCTCCCACAGCCTAAACCCGCGCCCGTTGCCATGTGTCGCGGGTCTCCCGCACACGCCCGTGGAGGGGTGGCAGAGCGGTCAAATGCAACGGACTGTAAATCCGTCGGGGTAACCCTACGCTGGTTCGAATCCAGCCCCCTCCACCATATCCCCATGTAATCAAGTCACCTAAGATGCGGAAAATAAAAGGATAATTCCGCCTGATCGCGCGCCCCCTTGCAGAATTCCCCCGGAATTGGGTAACAGTCTGGGTAACATTCGGCGGGGTGGGAGTGTCGAGACATGGGCGTCCATAAGCGCGGCGGGCGCTGGTATGTCATCAAGCGAGTCCCGTGCCGTTTCGCAGAGATCGACGCCCGGACCTTCGTCAAGGTGTCGCTCGGGACGGACTCGGAAAGCGAGGCGCGGCGCAAGGCGCCGGCGGTCGAGTCCGAGTTGCTGGCCTATTGGGAGGCGCTGGCCGCCGGCCGCGGGGAGGATGCCGGGCGGCGATACGAGGCGGCGCGCGCTCTGGCGGCGGCCCGGGGCTTCGAGTATCGCCCGGTCGGGGAGATCGCGGCCGGACCGCTCGCGGACCTGATCGCCCGCGCCGAGGCGCTGGTCCGCGGCGGCAAACTGGTTCCGCCCGAGGAGGCGGCGGCCATCCTTGGCACCGTCGACCGGCCCCGCCTTGCCTTCTCGGCGGCCCTCGACGAATTCCTCGACCTCACGACCGACCGG
>JAVVFE010000037.1:0-13461 GCA_032251175.1 Thermohalobaculum sp. | reverse complement strand
GCCGGGCGATATTCGGTCTTGCCCCGATGCGGCGTCACGTGCAGTTTGACTGTGTTCCCAGCGTTGCCTGGTCAAGGCGGCGAATTGCGAACGGAGCGATGTGAGCACATGCGCCTTATCGGCATCCTGGTCCTGATCATCGGCGTCGCCCTAGCGGGTGGGGCCCTCTACTATTCGAAACAGTATTTTGCCGCCTTTGAAGCGCGCAATCAGGCGCCCGCCGGCCCCGCCATGGCAAGGGTCGTTGTCGCCAAGAAGCCGCTTGCCTATGGCCAGGAGGTGACGGCGGACCTGCTCAAGCTGGTCGACTGGCCGAAGGCATCGGTCCCCGCCGGCACGTTCGACAAGATCGAGGCGCTGGTCGACACCCAGTCGCGCCAGAAGCGCTACGTCGTGCGGCCGATGGAGCCGGGCGAGGCGGTGCTGCAAGCCAAGGTGACCGGCTTCGGCGAGGATGTCGGGGTGGCGATGCAGCTCGCCGACGGCAAGCGCGCCTATTCGCTGCAGATCGACGCGGTCTCGGGCGTCTCAGGCTTCCTGTCGCCGGGCGACCGGGTCGACATCATCCTGACCGAGAGCAGCGGCGAGCAGTTGTCGTCGCGCGTCATCCTCCAGGACATCCAGGTGATCGCGCTCGACCAGAGCTCGTCCAAGGATTCCAACTCGCCGCGCATCGCGCGCACCGCCACGCTCGAGGTCGATTCGCGCCAGGCGCAGATCCTCGCGCTCGCGCAGCAGGTCGGGCGCCTGTCGCTGACCCTGCGCGGCCTGAACGAGACCGGCGGCACCGCCGATGCCGACGCGACCAGGCCGGTGAGCCTCGACGACCTGATCGGGCGCGTGAAGGCGCCGGAGGTGGTCGATACCGGCACCGACATCCGCGTCCGCAAGGGGGTTGCGGTCGAGACCACGCGTATCGAGTGATTTGCGGCACTTCTGCCACTGCGTTGTGGCACTGGTCCAGCTTTGCGACATAAATGGTTGAGGGGGACGCGGTTTGCGTGTTTAATTTCCGCACACAAACCGGTGTCGAAGCGCACGTTGGGGGCGATGAACGCTATGTGGGGTAGACTTAACTCATTTCTGATCGCAGGCCTTGTCGCCTGCCTGGGTGTTTTCGTGATCGCATGGCCGGGTGTTGCGTCGGCCGAGGGTCCGTCCGTGCTGCGGGTTGCGCGCGGGCTGGCGTCGGACAACATCTCCGTGCTGGTCAACCGCGCGGTGGTGGTCGAAACCTCGCAGCCCTTTGTCGAGGTGTCGGTGGCACAACCCGAGATCGCGGACGTCTCGCCGCTCTCGGACCGGGCGATCTATGTGCTGGGCCGCGGTCGCGGGGTCACCACGCTCACGCTTCTGGGCGAGAACGGCGCGCTGATCGCGAACGTCACCGTCAGCGTGATGCCTGATCTTGCCGAACTGAAGGAACGCCTGCGCGCGGTGATGCCGCGCGAGCCGATCGAGGTGCGCTCGGCGGGCGGCGGGATCATCCTGTCGGGCATCGTCTCGGGCAAGGCCAAGATCGACCGGGCGATGAGCCTCGCGCGCGCCTATACCGGGGCCGAGGTCACCAACATGATGTCGGTGGGCGGCACCCAGCAGGTGTCGCTGAAGGTCAAGATCGCCGAGATGAGCCGCTCGGCTTCGAAGGAACTCGGCTTCAACGTGGGTGCGCGGGGCGTGACGAACCGGACCGGCTCGCTCGTGAACGCGCCGACGGGCACGTCCGTGTCGCCTGAAGCCGGGCAGGGGACGGGCATTCTCGCGCCCGCTGCCCTGGCCGCCTCGGGCTTCGGCACCTTCGGCGCGATCTTCGCGATCGCCGACAGCTTCCTGCTCGACATCACCATCACCGCGCTCGAGGACAAGGGCTTCGCGCGCCTGCTGGCCGAGCCGAACCTGGTCGCGCTCTCGGGCGCGCAGGCGACCTTCCTCGCCGGCGGCGAGGTGGCGATCCCCACCATCAACGGCGATGGCGAGGCGAATGTCGAGTTCAAGCCGATCGGCGTGGCGCTCAACTTCATCCCGACCGTGCTGGACGACGATCTGATCAACATCTCGGTCGCGGCCGAGGTCTCCGCCATCGACACCACCAGCGCGAGCACGCTGGTCTCGGTGGTGGGGGGGACGCCGATCTCCATCCCGAACTTCACGATCCGCCGCGCGAACACGATGGTCGAGCTCAAGGACGGCCAGAGCTTCGCGATCGCCGGGCTCCTGCAGGACGACTTCAACGACTCGGTCAACCAGATCCCCTGGCTCGGCGACGTGCCGGTTCTGGGCACCCTGTTCCGGTCGACGGACTTCCAGCGCAGCGAGAGCGAGCTGGTGATCATCGTGACGGCGAACCTGGTGGTGCCGGTCGACAGCATCGAGCAGCTCGAGCTTCCGACCGACCGGGTCGCCCTGCCGAACGAGTTCGACCTGTTCCTGATGGGCCGTCCGTCGAACGAGCATGGCGGCGCCAGCGCGACGCAGGGCCTCGATGGCGCATTCGGTTACGTGGTGGAGTGAGGACGATGCAGAAACTCTCAACATCCCTTCTCGTCGTCGTGGCCTTCGGCGTGGCCGGCTGTGCCAACCGGATCGCGGGCGACACGAACAATCCTGGGGTCTACGGCCTCGCAGCGGCGCATAACGAGCGGGTCCAGATCGCCTATGGCGATCCGGTCGAGCGGCTCCGTGCGCTCAATGCGGCGTTCAAGGCGGCCGCCGCCGACACCGTTACCTTCGAGTTCGACCGCGCCGGCCTGGACGGCACCGCGCGCAGTGCGCTCGATCAGCAGGCTGCCTGGCTCAGGGCGAACAAGACGGTCCGCGTCGCGGTCATCGGCCACACCGACCTGGTCGGCGGCGAGGGCTACAACAACCGGCTCGGCATGCGGCGCGCGCAGGCGGCGGCCAGCTACCTCGCCTCGAAGGGCGTGGCGCGCAAGCGGATCGACGTGGTCGAATCTCGCGGCGAACGCGAGCCGGTGGTCCAGACCGAGGACCGCGAACGCCGCAACCGGCGGTCGATCACCGAGGTGGTGGGCTTCGACTTCAGCTTCGTCGGCACGGGTCTCGACGGCGAATATGCACAGCGCGTCTACGACAGGTATCAGGCTGGGCAGAACCTCACCGAGGATACCGACTCGACTGACGAAACCGCCGGGGAGTGATAATGACGACGGCGGGTCGCGCGCGAACGTGCAACATCGCGCGCGCGCGCCCCGCCACCGCCTTCTGCGTTGATCTGTCGTTTAGAGAGTGTGACGTTTGTAGTTTGTGTGCGGGCAGGGTGTCCGAAGCGAGTGAGCATGTATGTTGATGGCTGTATTCGGGCTGTGTGACACTGCGGCAGGTGTCGGTTCAGGAACGGATTTGGTTCGGAACATGCCCTCCAGAGCATCCCGGACACGGTTGGTTCCAGGATGGGGATGTCCCCCGGGTGCGCCTCGCGGCGCGGCAGGGCGGGCTCGTGGCGACGGCGCGAGACGGAACCGGCGCGAAAACAGTGCGGAAGAGACGCGAGAACTCAGCCGGCGAACGGGGTCCGCCGCCGGTTGGCTCGGGGTCTGCGACACAGCATCAGGGTGAGACTCATGGCGTTATCCTTCATGCGCAAGCAATCCGAGACCACGCCCGAGGCGATGGTCTTCTCGGACAATTTCGGCGCGATGGATGCGCTTGCCGAGGATCTCGACGGCGAGATCGGCGCCGAGCGATGGGTCGAAGTCTCGAACGCCGAGGCCGACGACGTGTTCGAGGAGATCAAGCGCGAGCAGACCTTCGTGATCCTCACGCTCGGCTCGGACGAGCCGCGCCAGGTCGAGGCCTGTGCCGAGCTGATCCGCAAGGCGACCAATGCCGAGCTGATGGTGCTGCTGGTGATCGGCGATGTCTCGCCGCAGACGATGCACAACGTGATGCGCGCCGGCGCCGTCGAGTTCGCGCCCTATCCCGACCCGCCCGGCGCGCTTCAGGAGGCGATCAATCGCCTGCGTGTCGCGCGCACGCAGGGCGGCACACTGACCGCGGCCAAGAGCAAGTCGCATCGCAGCGGCAAGGTCCTCGCGGTCTATGGCGTCGCCGGCGGCGTCGGTGCCAGCACCTTCGCCGTCAACCTCGCCTGGGAACTTGCCAATCTCGTCCGTCCCGAGGGGCGCCGCGTGGCGCTGTTCGACTTCAATTTCCAATATGGCTCGATCGCGACCTTCCTCGACGTGCCGCGCCGCGAGGCGGTCTACGAGCTGGTCTCGGAGGCCGGCAATCTCGACCAGACCGCGCTGATGCAGGCGCTGTCGTCCTACCGCGACCGGCTGCATGTGCTGACCGCGCCGCGCGACGCGCTGCCGCTCGATATCGTGTCGGCCTCGGACATCCAGAGCATCATCACCCTGGCGCGCGATGCCTTCGACTATGTGGTGATCGACATGCCGCAGGCGCTGTTGGGCTGGTCCGAGGCGGTCTACACCAGCGCCGACGTGTTCTATGCGCTGATGGAAACCGACATGCGCTCGGCGCAGAACATGTTCCGCTTCGTGCGTTCGCTCAAGGCCGAGGACATGCCGCTCAACAAGCTCCAGTTCGTGCTCAACCGCGCCCCGGGGCTCACCGATCTGTCGGGCAAGACGCGTGTGAAACGTGTCGCGGAAAGCCTGGGTATCGAGTTCTCGCACCTGCTGCCCGATGGTGGTAAGCAGGTGGTAAGTTGTTGCGATCAGGGCGCGCCGCTCGCTGAGGTTGCGCGTAACAACCCTCTGCGGCGCGAAATCGCGAAGGTCGCGCAGCGGGCGGTGACCCTGACGTCAACCGAGGCAGCAGCCGACTCGGCATGACCGCGGTCGCGTAGCACGGGAGGTCCGCAATGTTTCGTCGCTCGAGGCCCGGCCAGAAGGATGCAGGCATCACCCCGGGCGATGCCGGTGACGACATGCTGCGGGATCCGCAGGCGCGGCCCGAACAGCCGGCGGTGCCGCAGAGCGATGCGGGCGCGCGGCTGCGTCAGATCGGGGTCGATGCGGAGCGCGCCAAGGCGCCGATGTCGGAGGGCGATCAGAAGCGCCGGCGGCGCCTGCTGAACCTCAAGGACGAGCTGCACCGCAAGCTGCTCGACACGCTCAATCTGGCCGCGCTCGACAAGGTCAGCGAATCCGAGCTGCGCTACGAGGTCGGCGAGATCGTCCGCGAGGGCCTCGTCGACAGCGATCTCGTGCTCAGCCGCCCGGAATTCGAACTGCTCGTGCGCGAGCTGATGGACGAGGTCATGGGCCTCGGCCCGCTCGAGCCGCTGCTGGCCGACCCGACCATCACCGACATCCTGATCAACACCTACGAACAGTGTTATGTCGAACGCAGCGGCAAGCTTGAACGGGTGAACGTCCAGTTCAAGGACAACGCGCATCTGATGCGCGTCATCACCAAGATCGTCTCGGCGGTCGGCCGCCGGGTGGACGAATCCAACCCCTGGGTCGACGCCCGTCTCGCCGACGGCAGCCGCGTCAACGCGCTGGTGCCGCCCTGCGCGGTCGATGGGCCGCTGCTCTCGATCCGCAAGTTCTCGAAGATCCCCTTCACGGTCGACAAGCTGATCGAGAGCGGCGCCTTCTCCGAGGAAATGGCCCTGTTCCTCCACGCCTGCGTGCGCACGCGGCTCAATGTCCTGATCTCGGGCGGCACCGGCTCGGGCAAGACCACCACGCTGAACGCGCTGTCCAGCTTCATCGCCAATGACGAGCGGATCGTGACGATCGAGGACACTGCCGAGCTTCAGCTCCAGCAGGACCATGTCGGCCGCATGGAATCGCGCCCGGCCAACATCGAAGGCACCGGCGCGGTGACGATCCGCGATCTCGTGCGCAACGCGTTGCGCATGCGCCCCGACCGCATCATCGTCGGCGAGGTGCGCGGCGAGGAAGTCATCGACATGCTCCAGGCCATGAACACCGGCCATGACGGCTCGATGACGACGATCCACGCCAACACCCCGCGCGACGCCATGGGGCGTATCGAGAACATGATCGGCATGTCGGGTATCGAACTGCCGCTGAAGGCCGTCCGCACCAATATCGCGAGTGCGATCCAGATCATCGTGCAGGTCAGCCGCATGTCCGATGGCAAGCGCCGCATGTCCTCGATCTCCGAGATCGTCGGCATGGAAGGCGACATCATCACCATGCAGGAAATCTTCAAGTTCGAGCGGCTGAGCACCGAGCAGGGCGGCGCGATCCGCGGGCGCTATATTGCCACCGGCATCCGCAGCAAGTTCTCCGACCGGTTCAAGCAGTGGGGCTACGAGCTTCCCGCCAGCCTGTTCCGACCGGACATCTGACGCACCAGCGGGGGCCTTCCAGGCATGCTGTTCCAGCCGATCATCTACGCGCTGATCTTCGTCGGCGTCCTCCTCATGGTCGAGGGCGCCTACCTGGTCGTCTTCGGCAAGACGCTGCGGCGCGAGAAGAAGATCAACCGGCGCCTTGCCCTGTTGCAGGAGGGCAAGGAAACCGACGAGGTCCTAACGATCCTGCGCGCCGAGCGCGAGGGCAAGAAATACGACACCCGCGTGCCGCTGATCGGCGTCATGATGGAGGAGGCGCGGCACGCGAACATCGTCATCACGCCGCTCTGGATCTTCTTCACGCTCCTTCTCCTCGCGATCCTGTCCTTCGCGATGCTGACGGCTTTCACCAGTGCGTCCCTGCCGATCCGCCTGCTCGTGGCGATGGTGATCAGCTATGGCGCGCTTTTCATCTGGCTGCGCAACAAGGCCAAAGCCCGGATCTCACTGCTCGAGGAACAGTTTCCCGACGCCATCGACCTGATGGTCCGGTCGCTGCGCGTCGGCCACCCGATCACGGCGGCGATCGCGATCGTGGCGCGCGAGATGCCGGACCCGCTGGGGTCCGAGTTCGGCCTGATCGCCGACGAGGCCACCTATGGCATGAACATGAACGACGCCCTCGACCGGCTGGCGGCGCGCGTGCCAGTGCCGGACCTGCGCTTCTTCGCGATCGCGGTGAACATCCAGTCGACCTCGGGCGGCAACCTCGCCGAGGTTCTGGATGGGCTCAGCAAGGTCATTCGCGCGCGCTTCAAGCTGTTTCGCAAGGTTCGCGCAATCACCGCCGAGGCCCGCTGGTCGGGCTGGTTCCTGTCGTTCTTCCCGGTGCTCGCGTTGTTGATGGTGCAGGTGGTCAAGCCGGACTATTACGACAGCGTCTCGGATCATCCGCTGTTCATGCCCGGGGCGATCGTGACCTTCGTGCTCTTGGTGCTGAACATCATCTTCATGCGCATCATGGTCAACATCAAGGTCTGAGAGATGGCTGGGCTCATGGAGTTTCTGACAGGCTTCTTCGATCGCGCCGTCGCGGCGCTGGTCGAGAATTACGGCCCGGCGGCGCCGTTCTACGCGCTCGCGGCGCTGTCGGTGCTGATGGTGCTCGGCGCGATACCGCTGGTCCTGAAGAAGAAGAAGGATCCGCTCGACCGCTTCAATTTCAAGGACGAGCGGCTCAAGAACGAACTCGTCAAGCTGCGCAGCGATCGCGACGACGGCAAGTTCAGCTCGCTCGCGAGCTATCTCGAGCCGACCGACCAGCAGGAGATGAGCGACACCCGCCTGCAACTCAAGCGCGCGGGATACGAGGGTGCGTCGGCCGTCCGGTCCTACTACCTCCTGAAGGTCGGGCTCGGGCTCGGCCTGCTGCTGTTCGGGATCGTCGTCACGCTTGTGCTGCCGGCAAAACCGACGATCGGCATCGCGCTGATCTTCAGCACGCTGCTGGGGCTGGGCGGTTTCCTGTTCCCGACGTTCTGGATCAAGCGCACCATCGCCCGGCGGCGCGAGGACATCGAGCGCGCATTTCCCGACGCGATGGACATGCTTCTGGTCTGCATCGAGGGCGGGCAGTCGCTCGATCAGGCGATGGCGCGCGTGGGCAAGGAGATGCAGGCGGGCGGCAGCCCGCTCGCGGCCGAATTGCAGATCGTCACGCAGGAATTCCGCGTCGGCAAGGACCGCGTCGCCGTTCTGCGCGACTTCGCCGAGCGCACCGCCGTCAACGATATCGGCTCGTTCGTCACGGTCATGATCCAGTCGATCGCGTTCGGCACCTCGGTCGCCGATGCGCTGCGGGTCTATGCCTCCGAGATGCGCGACAAGCGCCTGATGCGCGCCGAGGAAAAGGCCAACGTGCTGCCGACCAAGCTCACGCTCGGCACCATGATGTTCACTGTCCCGCCGCTGGTGCTGATCCTGGTCGGACCCTCCTTCATCCAGATCCTGCGCTCCTTCGCTGCGCTGGGCGGCGGGCTCCGGTGATCGGCTCCAATCCGCCGTGCGCACCATGGCAGACCGGGCCCGCCTCTGCCACGCCCGGCGGCCGATGACGCCGCATCCGCTCGTGCGGCTGGGGCTGATGCTCGGCGCGCTGGCGGTGCTGCCGGGATGCGCCACGCAAGGGCCGCTCGCAAACCTCGAATCGCCCGGCGCGCTCACGCTCGGCCCTCAGCAGGACTGGTATCTGCTCGGCGTCCAGCTCCTGCGCACGCGCGAACCGGCGCAGGCCGAACGGGCCTTCAACCGCTCGCTCGCCATCGAGGGCGCGGCCGCGGCAACCTATACCGGCCTCGGCATCGCCACCGCGCAGCAGGGGCTGCTGACGCGCGCCCGCGCGCATCTCGAACAGGCCCGCACCCTGGCGCCCGAAGATGCCACCGTGCACAACAATCTGGGCGTGGTGCTCTATGATCTGGGCGAGTATCATGCGGCACGGCAGGCGTTTCAGGCGGCGTTCCTGCTGTCGAGCGGCGCGAGCGAGGCGGCCACGCTGAACCTCGCGAAGGCCGAGGAAGCGATCGCACGGGCCGAGCAGCCCCTGGCGGCCGATCCGGCGGTCGATCACCGGATCGAGCGCGTCGGCAGCAGCGAATACCGTCTGCTCAAACTGGACGGCGCCGCCGAGGATGCCGGCACCGGAACACCGGGCTGAAGGAGAACAGGCGATGCGGGCAGGACGTGCGGCGGGCGCAGTCATCATGATTCTGGCGGTCGGGCTTGCCGCCTGCGGCCAGACATCGGTCACCGACAAGGTCGACCCGCTCAAGGGCGACATCATCGACGAGGCGAACCTCACGCAACTGATGCTGAATGCGGGCGATCCGACCGAGTCCGTCCGGTATTTCGAGGCGGCGTCTGCCCGCGAGCCCGAGCGCGCCGATTTCCGCCGCGGGCTGGCGCTGTCCTACGCCCGGGCCAAGCGGTATCCCGAGGCCGCGCGGGTCTACCAGGAACTCATCGCGATCCGGCAGGACGAACTCTCCGACCGCCTCGAATATGCCTATGTCGCGGTCCGTCTCGACCGCTGGGACGACGCGGCGACGATGGCCGGCTCGCTGCCGCAGTCCTTCGATTCGCCGCGCCGCCACCTGCTCGACGCCATGGTGGCCGACCATTCCAAGGATTGGGAGGCAGCCGACCGCGCCTATGCCCGCGCCGAGGCGCTCAGCACGGCCCCGGCCGATGTCCTGAACAACTGGGGCGTGAGCCGCATGGCCCGCGGCGACCTGCCCGAGGCCGAGCGCACCTTCGCCCGCGCCGTCAGCTACGATTCGCGCCTGTTCAGCGCCAAGAACAACCTCGCCATCTCGCGCGCGCTCCAGGGCAATTTTCGCCTGCCGATCGTGCCGATGACCGACACCGAGCGCGCCACCATGCAGTATAACCTGGGCGTGATCGCGCAGCAGAACGGCGAGACGAAACTGGCGCGCGGCCTGTTCGCGGCGGCGCTCGATTCGCACCCAATGCATTATCAGGCGGCAGCCGACCGGCTCGCGGCACTCGATGCCGGCATCATCAACTGAAAGCGCCCACCGATGATGGACACGCCCGCCCTGCTCCTCGCCTTCGCCGGCATCGTGCCGCTGATGGCGCATGTGATCCTGTCCGACCTGCGGACCATGAAGATCCCCAACTGGACCGTTCTGGCCGTGTTCGGCCTGTTCCTCGCGACCGGAAGCTGGGGGCTGCCGTTCGACGTGTTCCTGTGGCGCATCGCGCATGCGGTGGTGGCGCTGCTGCTGGGCTTTGCGCTGTTCAGCGTGGCGGCGGGCAGCATCGGCGCGGGCGATCTCAAGCTGATCGCGGCGATCACGCCGTTCGTGCCCGGTGCGGGGGTGATGAACGTCCTGCTGATCTTCGCGCTGTCGGCGATCGGGCTGCTGGTGTTCCACCAGATCGCCCGGCGCGTCATGCGGCACCGCGCGTCGGGGTGGAAGTCGTTCGGCCAGGCGGTCTACCTGCCGGCCGGGGTGGCGCTGGGGCTCACCATCGTGGTGTATCTCGGCCTCGACCTGTCCGGCCGCCTCGCCTGACCGGCGCCCGGGGCTCAGTCCCGCACGTCCCAGGCCCGCCAGTCAGGGTCGCCCAGGAACCGCGGCGGGTGGTCGGTGAACAGGCCGCCCAGCCCGGCATCGCGAAACGCGAGCACGCTGGCGGGGTCGTTGACGGTATAGACCCGCACAGTCCGGCCGTCCGCGGCCGCCGCGGCCAGAATGCCGGCGTCGAGTTCGGCATGGCCGAGATGCATCGCCTCGGCATCGAGGCTGGCGAGAAAGCCGCGCCAGTCCGGCGCCGGCGCCTCGTAGAGCACCGCGAGCGGGCAGCCGGGCATCAGCCGGCGCAGCGCCACCAACTCGCCATGGTCGAAACTCGACACCGTCAGCCGCGTCTGCGTCCAGCCATGGCGCTGCACCTCGCGGGCGACGGCCGCGGCCAGCGGCCCAGGGGCGGCGCCATGCGCCTTCATCTCGAGGTTCGCCGCCAGCCCCAGCTCGCCCAGCAGGGCCAGCACCGCGGCGAGCGTGGGCAGCCGCTCGCCCGCAAAGGCCGGCCCGAACCGGCAGCCCGCGTCGATGCCGGCCAGATCGCCCAGGCCGATCGCCGCGATCGGCCCCGTCCGGTTGGTGCAGCGGTCCAGCGTCGCGTCGTGGCACACCACCGGCGTGCCGTCGCCCAGCAGCGAGACGTCGAACTCGACCCCGCGCGCGCCCTGCGCTGCGGCAAGGCGGAAGGCGGCCAGCGTGTTCTCGGGCGCCGCACCGCTGGCGCCGCGATGGGCGACGATCCGGGGAAAGCGCACCGGGCGCGGCGTGTCGGGACGGGCGGCAGTCGGCAGCGGCGTGGCGGTCATGGGGATGGGTCTCGGGCAAGCGGCGTCGCAATGCCCCCGATTCTCGCAGCTTCCGCGCGCGCGCGCCAGTGGGCAGCGCGTCTTGCACGCGGCCGCCGTCCATGCGACACCTCGGCGCCACAGCCGAGGGGCTGGGCGGCCGGCCATCGCTGCCGGTCCCCCGCGCCGCGCGCACGCTGCGGATGCCGATGCATGCGACCGAACCTTCGCCTTGCCGTCTTTGCCTTGCTGCTGTCCGGGCTCGGGCTGGGGCTCCATGCCCTCGCGCGCCACGGCGCGGCGGCGATCGAGGCGGTGCTGGCGGGCCGTGTCGGCAACGGGCTCGCGGTGCTCGGCGCCGACTGGGCGCGTGTCGAGGCCGACGGGCTTGTGATCACGCTGCGGGGCGACGCGCCGGATATCGACGCGCAGAGCCTCGCGGTCGAGGCGAGCCGCACCCTCGGCCGGTTCGGCCGGGTCCGCGACCGCACCACCGCCCGCCTTGCCCCGCCCGAGCGGCGCGAGCCGGTCGAGGTCGAATTCCACCGCGACGACAACGGCCTGACCCTGATCGGCCGGGTCCCCGATGCGGCCATGCGCGACGCCCTGATCGCCGCACTCGCCAGCGCCGAGCCGGGCCTGATGGTGCACGATCTGACCGGCCTCGATGCCGCCTGGCCGCCGCGCGGTTGGGGCACCGAGATCGCCGTCGCCCTCGCCGCGATCCGGCTGATGCCGCGCGCCTTCGTGCGGATCGCGCCGGGCCGGGTGCTGGTCGAGGGCACGGCCGCCGATGCGGACGCGCGCGACCGGATGGAAGCCGACCTCATCCGCCATGCCGGGCCCAACATCGCGCTGACCACCGCGATCCGCGTGCCGGCGCGGGTGATCGTGCCCTTTGCGTTCATCGCCGAAAAGGCGCCCGGCGGGGGCTTGCATCTGGTCGCCTGCGCCGCCCGCACCGAGGCCGAGGCGGCCGAGATCGACCGCTTGCGGCAGGACCGGCAGATGCAGGACGGGCCTGCGCGCTGCCCGGCGGGGCTCGGCGGCCCGCATGGCGACTGGCCGGGCGCGGTGCGCGCGGGCCTGGCCGCGCTCGCGGCGCTGCCGGCCGGGCGGGTCGAGATCACCTACCGCTCGGTCACGCTCGACGCCGCGCCCCCCACCCGCGTCGAGACCTTCGAGGCGACGCTCGCCAGCCTGTCGCACGACCTGCCGCCCGGCTTCGATCTGTCGGGCGCGGTGACCGCCGGGGGCGAGGCCGAACGCGCGGCGGCGGCGAAGGCGGCCTACTGGCTGCGGATGGTGCGCCTTGGCGAGCGGTTCGTGCTCGAGGGCAAGGTCGCCGATGCCGCGGCCGCCGTGGCGCTGCGGGCGCTTGCCGCGGCGCAGGTCGGGCAGGCGGGGGTCGATGCCGCGCTCACCTCGCCCGGGACGGCCCCGCCGGCCGGCTGGCAGCAGGCCGCGCTGGCCGCGGTCGAGGCGCTGTCGCAGGCGCCCGGTGCGGCCGACCTCACCGCCAAGGGGCTGGTGCTCAGGGCGCGGCTGCCGGGCGCCGCGGCGGCCCGGCTGCTGCACGATCGCCTCAACGCCCGGATGCCCGACAGCCTGCCGCTCAGAACCGAAGTCCGGGTCGACCTGCCGGCGCTGGTCGCGGCCCTGCCGCTCGACCCCCGGCGCTGCGTGGCCGACCTCAACCGCGCAGTCAGGGGCCGCGGCATCCAGTTCGACCCCGGCCGCGCCCGCATCGACCCGGCCAGCCGCGAGGGGATCGACACGCTCGCCGCGATCCTGCACCGCTGCCCCGTGGCGCGCGTCGAGATCGGCGGCCATACCGACAACCAGGGTGGTGACGATCTCAACGAGCGGCTCAGCCGCAACCGGGCCGAAGCGGTGCTCGATGCGCTGCTCGACGCCGGCATCCGCCACGACCGCCTTGCGGCGCAGGGCTACGGCGCCCGCGAGCCGATCGCCCCCAACGACACGCCGGAAGGGCGGGCGCAGAACCGCCGCATCGCCTTCCGGCTGCTGGAGTGAGCCCATGTTCGCCCGCGCCGAACTCGAGATCGCCATCGCCGTCACGCTTGCCGCCGCGATGCTGCTGGGCTGGCTCCTGCACGCGCTGTGGCGGCGGCTCTCGCCGGTGCCGCAGTCGCATGCCGGTCGCATGGCGGTGATGGCGCGCCGCCTGCACGAGGCCGAGGAGGCAGCGCGCGAAGCCCTGCGGCGGGCGCCATGAATGGGATTTGCAAAACTATTTTTTAAATTGATGTAAAAGCAGAAAATCCCCTCACGTGGGGGAGGAGCCAGT
>JAVVFE010000036.1:0-13495 GCA_032251175.1 Thermohalobaculum sp. | reverse complement strand
GACCGCCACGCCTGCGCTCGGGGCGCTCTATCTGCGGCTTGCGGACGAGGTGTGCGCGCTGGGACGTGCAGAAGGCGTGGCGCTGCCCGACGATCTGCCACGGCGGCTGCTCGAGTCCGCCCACAGCCTGCCGGGCGAGATGCGCGCCTCGCTCGCGCATGATCTCGAGGCGGGCAAGCGGCTCGAGATCGACTGGCTCGCGGGCGCGGTGCCTCGGCTGGGGGCGCGCCACGGGCTGGCGGCGCCGGCCTCCGAGACGGTCGCGGCGCTGCTGGCGCCATGGAAGGGCGGGGCGACACGCGGATGAGAACGCAAGATGCTTGCGTGCCCGATGCTGGCGGCGCGAGTGTCGAAGACATAAAGGCGGGCACGGGATTTTACCGACCGCCACGGGGAGGGCGACGATGGACAAGACCACCGAGGACGCGCTGCGCGAGGCGGCGCTGCGCTATCACGAGACCCCCGAGCCGGGGAAGCTTGCAATCCGCGTGACCAAGCCGATGGCGACGCAGCGCGATCTCAGCCTCGCCTACAGCCCCGGCGTGGCGGAAGCCTGCCTGCGCATCCGCGACGAGCCCGACGACGCCTATCGCTACACCGGCAAGGGCAACCGCGTGGCGGTGATCTCGAACGGCACGGCGGTGCTGGGGCTCGGCAACATCGGCGCTGCTGCCTCGAAGCCGGTGATGGAGGGCAAGGTCGCGCTGTTCAAGAAGTTCGCGAACATCGACGGCTTCGACATCGAGGTGAACGAATCCGACCCGGTCAAGCTGGCCGAGATCGTCATCGCATTGGAGCCCACCTTCGGCGCCGTCAACCTCGAGGACATCAAGGCGCCCGAATGCTTCGTGGTCGAGCGGCTGTGCAAGGAGCGCATGGGCATCCCGGTGTTCCACGACGACCAGCACGGCACGGCAATCGTGGTGGCGGCGGCGGCGATCAACGCGCTGCAGATCGCGGGCAAGACCTTCGGGAAGGTCAAGATCGTCTCGACCGGCGGGGGCGCGGCGGGGATCGCCTGCCTCAACCTTCTGTGCGATCTTGGCGTCAGGCGCGAGAACATCTGGCTCTATGACATCGGCGGCCTGTGCCATCTGGGGCGCGACGATCTCGACGAGACCAAGCGCAGCTACGCGCGCCCGACCGCGGACAAGCAGATGACCGAGGCGCTGGTGGGGGCGGACATGTTCCTCGGCCTCTCGGCGCCCGGCCTGCTGACCGGCGAGATGATCGCGCCGATGGGCAAGAACCCGATCATCTTCGCACTGGCGAATCCGCTGCCCGAGATCTTCCCGGACGAGGCAACCGCGGCACGGCCCGACGCGCTCGTGGCCACGGGGCGGTCGGATTATCCCAACCAGGTCAACAACGTGCTGTGCTTCCCCTTCATCTTCCGCGGCGCGCTGGACGTGGGCGCGACCCAGATCAACGAGGAGATGAAGATCGCCTGCGCCCATGCGATTGCCGATCTTGCGCGGCAGACCTCGTCGGCCGAGGCGGCGGCGGTCTATCGCGGCGAGCGGATGGTGTTCGGGCGCGACTACCTGATCCCCAAGCCGTTCGACCCGCGGCTGCTGGGCCAGATCGCCGCCGCCGTGGCCAAGGCCGCCACCGAGACCGGCGTCGCGCGCCGCCCGCTTGCCGACCCCGCGGCCTACCGCATCAAGCTCGACGGTTCGGTGTTCCGCTCGAGCATGCTGATGAAGCCGGTGTTCGAGGCGGCACGCTCGTCCTCGCGCCGGCTGGTGTTCGCCGAGGGCGAGGACGAGCGCGTGCTGCGCGCGGCGCAATCGGTGGTGCAGGAGGGCGTCGACCGCCCGATCCTGATCGGCCGCCCCGACGTCATGGCCGCGCGCATCGAGCGCGAGGGCCTGGCGATCCGGCCGGGCAAGGATTTCGAGATCTGCGACCCCAACAACGACCCGCGCTATCGCGACTACTGGCAGACCTACCACGGGCTGATGGAGCGGCGCGGCGTGACGCCGGAACTTGCGCGCACCATCATCCGCACCAACACCACCGCCATCGCCGCCGTCATGGTCCATCGCGGCGACGCCGACAGCCTGATCTGCGGCACCTTCGGCCAGTATCTGTGGCACCTGCGCTATGTCGCCCAGATCCTGTCGGGCGGGCCCGAAAAGCTGCGGCCGGTGGGCGCCTTGAGCCCGGTGATCCTGGAACAGGGCGTGATCTTCATCGCCGACAGCCAGGTGAACCACGAGCCCACCGCCGAGCAGGTGGCCGAAACCGCGATCGGCGCCGCGCGCCACATCCGCCGCTTCGGCATCGTGCCCAAGGTGGCGCTGCTCAGCCATTCGGTGTTCGGCAGCCTCGACACCGAGTCGGCGCGCAAGATGCGCCGGGCGCTCGAGATCCTCGACGAGCGCGAGGCCGATTTCGAATACGAGGGCGAAATGCATGCCGACCATGCGCTCGACGCTGACGTTCGCGCGCGGCTGTTCCCGAATTCGCGCCTGACCGGGCAGGCCAACTGCCTGATCTTCGCCAATGTCGACGCCGCCTCGGGCTCGCGCAACATCCTCAAGCAGCTCACCGGCGGGCTCGAGGTCGGGCCGATCCTGATGGGGATGGGGAACAAGGCGCATATCGTCAGCCCTTCGGTCACGCCGCGGGGCCTCTTGAACATCGCCGCGCTGGCCGGGACACCGGTGCAGCACTACGCCTGAGGCGCACTGCGCCGCACCCACACGAGGGCCGCGCCGACCATTCCGGCGCGCGCGGCCCCGGACGATCGCAGGGATGGGCACATGCAATGGTGCCATCTGGGAGGGACCGAGAGATGACGACTTACGCCGAAACCTATGCCCGCTGGCAGGCCGACCCCGAGGGGTTCTGGATGGAGGCGGCACAGGCCGTCGACTGGATCAAGGCGCCGACCCACGCGCTCGATGATGCGAACCCGCCGTTCTACCGCTGGTTCGCCGACGCGGTCTGCAACACCTGCTGGAACGCGGTCGACCGTCATGTCGAGGCCGGGCGCGGCGCGCAGGCGGCCATCATCCACGACAGCCCGATCACCGGCACCCGCCACGTCATCACCTATGCCGAGCTGCGCGACCGGGTGGCGAGCCTGGCCGGCGCGCTCAAGGCCAAGGGCGTGGCCAAGGGCGACCGCGTCATCATCTACATGCCGATGGTGCCCGAGGCGGTCGAGGCGATGCTGGCCTGCGCCCGGATCGGCGCCATCCATTCGGTGGTGTTCGGCGGCTTTGCCGCGCACGAGCTGGCGGTGCGGATCGACGACGCCACGCCAAAGGCGATCATTGCCGCCTCCTGCGGGCTCGAGCCGGGTCGGGTGGTGCACTACAAGCCGCTGATCGACGCCGCCATCGAGCAGGCGCGCCACAAGCCCGACTTCTGCGTGATCTTCCAGCGCGAGCAGGAGGTGGCAAAGCTGACCGAGGGGCGCGACTTCGACTGGCACGCCGTCCAGTATGGCGTCGAGCCCGCGCCCTGCGAGCCGGTGGGCGGCGCCGACCCGCTCTATGTGCTCTACACCTCGGGCACCACCGGGCAGCCCAAGGGCGTGGTGCGCGCCAATGCCGGGCACATGGTCGCGCTGATCTGGACGATGCGGAACATCTACGACATCGCGCCGGGCGAGGTGTTCTGGGCGGCCTCGGACGTCGGCTGGGTGGTCGGCCACAGCTACATCGTCTATGCGCCGCTGCTGCTGGGGGCCACCACCATCGTGTTCGAGGGCAAGCCGGTGGGCACGCCCGACGCCGGCACCTTCTGGCGGGTGATCGCCGAGCACGGAGTGACGGCGCTGTTCACCGCGCCGACCGCGTTCCGCGCGATCAAGCGCGACGACCCCAAGGGCGAGCACGTCGCGAAACATCCGATGCCTTCGCTCAGGACCCTGTTTCTCGCTGGCGAACGGGCCGACCCCGCCACCATCGAATGGGCGGCCGAGCAGCTTGGCGTCCCGGTGATCGACCACTGGTGGCAGACCGAGACCGGCTTTGCCATCGCCGCCAACCCCATCGGCATCGAGCACATGCCGGTCAAGCTCGGCTCGCCCACCGTGGCGATGCCGGGCTACGACGTGCGCATCCTCGACGAGGCCGGGCACGAGGTGCCGCGCGGCCAGCTCGGCGCCATCGCCGTCAAGCTGCCGCTGCCGCCGGGCACGCTGCCGACGCTGTGGAACGCCGACGACCGCTTCCGCAAGAGCTACCTCACCACCTTCCCCGGCTACTACGAGACCGGCGACGCCGGGATGATGGACGCGGACGGCTACCTCTACATCATGGCGCGCACCGACGATGTCATCAACGTGGCCGGCCACCGGCTGTCCACCGGGGCGATGGAGGAGGTGCTGGCGAGCCACCCCGATGTCGCCGAATGCGCGGTGATCGGGGTTGCGGACGACCTCAAGGGCCAGTTGCCGATGGGGTTCCTGTGCCTCAACAAGGGCTGCAACCGGCCGCATGACGAGATCGTGCGCGACTGCGTCAGGCTGGTGCGCGACGAGATCGGGCCGGTCGCGGCCTTCAAGCTCGCAACCGTCGTCGACCGCCTGCCCAAGACGCGGTCGGGCAAGATCCTGCGCGCGACGATGGCCAAGATCGCCGACGGGCAGGACTTCAAGCTGCCCGCGACGATCGACGACCCGGTGATTCTCGACGAGATCCGCGAGGCGCTCGCGCAACTCGGGTATCCGGCGGCCTGATCGCGTCAAAGGAATGTCCGCCACGGCGGATGTTCCTTTTTGGATAGGTTCTGGCCAAGTCTCGCCACAGTTTCGACCCCCCGCCGCCTTTCTCTGTTCGTGCGTGCAATCGGGAGTGGACGGGAAGCATTACTTCGTGAATTGATAACGATGATCGTTTAAGCCATGCACCGGTGGCGTCCCTCAAGGGGTGGTGCCGCATTCGCATTCTTCTTTTGGGGCGATGCGTCGGAAGGGGCTCGATCATGCGTGTCGGGTTTTGGCAGAATGGGTGCTTGTCGCTGCTCGTGGCGGCAATCGCCGCGATGGTGCTGAGTGCAGGGTATGCGCGCGCGGAAGGCGGGCCCATCCTGATCCGCGATTTGAGCGTCAGTCCGCCGATCGAGACGCTGGTCTCGGCCGAGCAGATCGCGGCGCTCGAAACTCAGACCATCGTGACCAGAACGGAATTCACCGACGGCGAACCCCGGTTCGACGGCCCGCTGATGACGGATGTGCTCAAGCTTGCGGGCAACCGTGGCTGGACCACTGCGCGGATGATCGCGGCAAACGACTATTCGATCGAAATCCCCGTCTCCGACTTCATAAGTTATGGGGTTATTGTCGCGCACAGCATGAACGGGAAACGTCTCTCGCGGCGCGACAAGGGGCCGTATTGGTTGATGTATCCGCTCGACCGGTTCGCCGAGTTGCGTGATCCGGTCTACAATAATCGTCTCATCTGGCAACTCGTGACGATCGAACTGCGGTGAAGCAGTCATTCACCATCACCCGAACACTTTTCATCATCGTGCTCGTGGGGGCGCTGATGGCCGCGGGGGTGGCGTTGCGCTCGCAGCAGCAAAGCTCGGAAGGGCTGGCGCGTGCCTCGCAGGAAAGCCTGTTCTGGAGCGCGGTGCAGATCGAGGTCGAATTGTCCCGCTTCGCCGCGACCCTCGGCCAGTTCGCGCTGGGGCGCGAGGGCGCCGGCAGCGAGCAGGTCAACGAGCGGTTCGACATCCTGTGGAGCCGGGTGCTCCTGTTCCGCGAGGGGGATGTCGGGCGCCGTCTTGCCGAACTGGACCATGCCGGTGCGGTCGCGCGCCTGTTCGCCGAGATGCAGCGCCACGAGCAGCAGATCCTGACGATTTCCGGGCAGGACCCGGCGACCGTGCGGGTGATCCTGCAGGACTTCCTCGCCTATGGCGACGAACTCAGGGCGCTCTCGATCCGGGTCATCCGGTCCGAGGAGAACCGGCTCGCCGAAGTGCGCGGCAACGTGCGCAACAGCAGCTTCCTGGCGCTGGCGGCGACCGCTGCGGTGCTGACCATCGGGTTGATGCTGGTCGTCATCCTGCTGATCGAATCGCGGCGCTACCGCGTGATGGCGCGCGAGAGCGCGGCGCTGGCCGAGCGCGCCGAGGCCGCCTCGCGGATGAAGTCGCGGTTCCTCACGATGATGAGCCACGAGTTGAGAACACCGATGAACGGCGTGATGGGGATGCTGGCGCTGGTGCGCCAGACTCATCTGAGCGAGGCGCAGGGCCGCCTGGTCGAGCAGGCGCAGCGGTCCGGCACACAGATGGTCACGCTGCTCAGCGACATGCTCGATCTGTCGGACCTTCAGACGGAAAAACAGGTGATCGGCGCCGAGACCTTCTCGCTGACCGACCTGTGTGCCGAGTTGAAACGGCACCTGGCCCCGCGGATCGAACGGGCCGGCTTGCAGTTGAGCTGCACGATCGCCCCCGACGCGCCGGCGCGCGTGGTCGGCGACTTCGTTCGGTTGCGCCAGGCGCTGATTCACCTGATGACGCATGTGATCGAGATCGTCGGCAGCCCCGAGCTGGAGGTGCGGATGGGGCACGCGGCTGGGAACATCGTGATCGAGATCGACGCCGCGGTGCATGGTCGTGATCAGGCGGGATGGCAGCCCGAGGAAATGCTCGACCGTGGCATCGTCGACTATGGCAGCTTCGCATCGGACTCGCTTGCGCCGATGATCGCGCAGGGGCTGATCGAGCTGATGGAGGGCCGCGTCGTGATCGAGCGGCGGGTCAGGGGGCGCGCATCGATCGTCATTTCGGTTCCCGCCGCCCGCTCGCCCGAACGGCTGCGGACGGTGCGCATCGATGTCCCCTCGCGCACGCTCGCCGCCGTCCTGGGCGCGCTGGTGCAGGCCGAGGGCTGGCGGATGCAGGGCGCAGGCACCGGCGACCACGAGACCGACGCGGTGCTGTTCTCGGCGGATGGGCGCGACGAGGTCGAGGCGGTGATGCGCCTGCGCGCGCGCTATCCCTCGGCGCGTCTCGTTTCGGCCGGCGCACCGCTGCACCCCGAGATCTTCGACGCGGTCTGTTCATTGCCGGTGAACCGGGCCGCGCTGCTGCGCGCGATCGCGGGCGACCGCGTTGCCGGCGCGGTGGTCTCGTGAGCCCGCTTCATGCGGATCGGATGGCTGGCGCCACGTTCTGCACGGACGGGGCGCGGTTCTCGGCTCGCGGGGGAGGGGTAGCGTGCTCGAAGGCTTGAAGATCCTGCTCGCCGAAGACAACCCGACCAACCAGATGGTCGCGGTGCAGATGCTCGAGGCGCTGGGTGCCGGCGTGACCGTCGCAGCCGATGGGGTCGAGGCGCTCGCCATCGTCGAGCGCGACGCCTTCGACATCCTGCTGATCGACATCGAGATGCCGCGCAAGAACGGCATCGACGTGATTCGCACGCTGCGTGCATCGGGCGGCCGGAATGCCGGGCTCCCGATGATCGCGCTGACTGCCTATGTGATGCGCGAGCACCGCCAGGCGATCGATGCCGCCGGGGCGGATGGGGTGATCGCCAAGCCGATCATCTCGATCGCCGAATTCGGCCGGCAACTGCTCGATCTGTGTGGCCCGAGGCGCCGCGCCGCCGGCCCGTTGCAGGGGCGCGACGCGAGCCGCGCATCAGCCGACCCAGACGCGCAGCACGGATCGACCGCCGGCGGCCCCGTGTCCGCGCTGGCCGCGCGCCCGACGATGAACATGGCAACGCTCGCGATGCTGCGCGAGGCGGTCGGCATCGAGGCGCTGGCCGAAATCCTCGAGAAAGCCGAGGCGGATCTGCTGGACGCCGGTGCGCAGATCTCGCAGGGCTTCGCCTCGGGCAACCCCGACGCGGTGCGGCGCGGGCTGCACATCCTCACGGGCCTCGCCGGCACGGTCGGGGCCGAGCGGCTCGAGGCGGCCGCACGCGCCTGCCAGGATGCTGCCCAGGCCGACGATCAGCGGGCTGCCGAGACATTCATCCAGAGTCTGTCTGCCGAGATCACGGCCGCGCTCGCCGGTCTCGGGGCAGCGCGGGCGGGCTGACGGCCCGCAGACGCGGCGCGCAGACTCGGGCGGGCGCCTGCAAGATTGCCTCCCCATGCCTGCGCTTGCGTTCCGCCTGCCGGAAAAATCGCCGCCTGATGGCAGGCGGCGGTCTTTCCGGGACGCCCGGCCGCACTACACTGTGGCGTCCGATCAAGACCGGGGGCGCACAGGTGACGGACGGCAAAGTCAAATCCGCGGGCCAGGTCCGCTCGTTGACGCGGGCGCTGTCGCTCCTGCGCTACCTCGCCGCGAGCGGCGAGGGCATGTCGCTGACCGAACTGTCCGAGGCCGCGGGTCTGCCGCCGTCCACCACGCATCGCCTTCTGACGACACTGGAGTCGGAGCGCTTCGTGCGGCCCGACCCGCAGGGCGGGGTCTGGCGGGTTGGCGTCGCGGCCTTCTATGTCGGCTCGGCCTTCGCCCGCAGCCGCGACAAGCTCAGCCTCGCACGCCCCTATCTGCGCCGCCTGATGGAGATGTCGGGCGAGACGGCGAACCTGTTCGTCGAGTCCGACGGCGAGGCGGTCTGCATCGGCCAGATCGAATCGCGCCACGCCATGCGCGCGATCACCGGGGTCGGCGGGCGCGTGCCGCTGCATGTCTCGGCCGTCGGCAAGGCGCTTCTGGCCTGTATGGAGCCGATGCGCCGCACCCGGCTGCTGACGACCATGCCGCTCGCGCGCGCAACCGCGAACTCGGTGACCGAGCGCGGACGCCTCGACGCGCTGCTCGGCGAGATGCGCGCGGTCGGCTATTCGATCGACAATGAGGAGCATGCGCTCGGCTTGCGGTGTGTCGCGGCCCCCGTTTTCGACGAGCATGGCCACGCGGTCGCGGCAATCTCGGTCTCGGGCCCCTCGGCGCGCATTCCGATGGATCGGCTGGCGACGCTCGGGCGCATGACCGCCCAGGCGGCGGCCGAAGCGACCCGCGATTATGGCGGGTCGTCGCCGGCCGCGGCGTCGTGAGCGCGGCACGCCGGACGCGCAATCCCAGGCCCGCTCGGAAGTCGCGCGTTGCGGCCCGAAAGCTCTGGACGGGGCGGGAGGCCTTTGCTATACGCCCGCCAGTCGAGAGAGCGGCTGATCCGGCGTAGCTCAGTTGGTAGAGCATCGGACTGTTAATCCGTGGGTCGTAGGTTCGAGTCCTACCGCCGGAGCCAATCTTGTCAATGGCTTGGAATGAATCTGGCTGCCTCAACGGGCGGCTTTTTTCGTTTGGGAATCCGCTGGGGGGCGTCGTCCGGGAGCATCGGGCGAGTTGATCTGCCGCCGAACTTTCATCCGGTGGCGATCAGAGCCTTTGCCGTTCTGGACCGCGCCCCCTTCCTCGATCACCCGAGGGTCGAGTTTTCGACCTTCTTTCAAGGTGACGGGCTGGCTGCGTCACCGGGTCTTGGCAACGAGATCATGGGCTTGTTCCCGATCGCGCCGTCCCGATCGGGTGCTCCTCGTTGTCGCCCCTGCGCCGAGCTTCCAACTTTTCCCGCGCTTCTGCATGCGACAGGCATCGCCCGGACCTCGTTCGGGCGGGAGGCGGGCTGACGGTCCTCGCGCAGCTTCGCCTCGACCCGCCGCCTCGGCATCCTGTGCCCGAGCTGCCGGCCCATCGCGCTGAAAAGCTTGCAGGCCCGCTCATGGGTCATGTGCCACCCCTGCGCCTTGCAGCAGGACGTGGACACGCCGATCCTCAGATCGGACGCGCGTCCTCGCGCACCATCCCGGCGCCTTTCTCGGCGATCATCAGCACTGGCGCGTTGGTGTTGCCCGAGGTGATCGTGGGCATCACCGAGGCATCGATCACCCGCAAGCCCGCGATGCCATGCACGCGCAGCCGGGCGTCCACCACCGCCATCGGGTCCGATCCCATCCTGGCCGTGCCGACGGGGTGGAAGATGGTGGTCCCGATCTGCCCCGCCGCACGCGCAAGCGCCGCGTCGTCGTCGCCGAACTCGGGCCCCGGCTTGAACTCTTGCGGGCGATAGCGGGCGAGCGGCGTCTGCCCCACGATCCGGCGCGTCAGGCGGATCGCGTTCGCTGCCACCTGCCGGTCGCCCTCGGTCGCAAGGTAGTTGGGCGCGATCTCGGGGGCGGTCGCGGGGTCGGGGCCTTTCAGCCGCACGGTGCCGCGGCTGGTGGGTCGCAGGGTGCAGACGCTCGCGGTGAAGGCGGGGAAGGGGTGCAGCGGCTCGCCGAACTTCTCGAGCGAGAGCGGCTGCACATGGTATTCGAGATCGGCGGTCTCGACGGCCTCGGACGACTTCGCGAACACGCCAAGCTGCGAGGGTGCCATCGACATCGGCCCCGAGCGCGTCAGCGCGTATTCCAGCGCGATCCCCGCCTTGCCCCACAGGCTGCGGGCGCGCTGGTTCAGCGTGGGCACCCCCTCGACACGGAAGGCACAGCGCAGTTGCAGGTGGTCCTGAAGGTTCTCGCCCACGCCGGGCAGGTCGTGGCGCACCTCGACCCCGTTCGCGCGCAGCGCCGCGCCGGGCCCGATCCCCGACACCTGCATCAGGTGCGGCGAGCCGATCGCGCCGGCGGCGAGGATCACCTCGCCCCGCGCCATGGCCACCACCTCGCGCCCGCCCTTGCAATAGACCACCCCCACCGCGCGCCCCTCGCGGATCACGATGCGCCGGGCCTGGGCGCCGGTCTCGACGCGCAAGTTCGGGCGGCCTGCCGCGGGGCGCAGGAACCCTTTCGCGGTGTTCCAGCGCCAGCCAGATTTCTGGTTCACGCGGAAATAGCTGACGCCGAAATTGTCGCCGCGGTTGAAATCCTCGGTCCGGGGGATGCCGGCGGCGACGCAGGCATCGGCGAAGGCGTCGAGGATCTCCCACCGCAGGCGCTGCTGCTCGACCCGCCACTCGCCGCCCGCGCCGTGCATCTCGTCGGCCCCGGCGTAGTGGTCCTCGTGCCGCTTGAACAGCGGCAGCACGTCGTCCCAGCCCCAGCCGGTGTTGCCGAGCTGGCGCCACTGGTCGTAATCGCGCGCCTGCCCGCGCATGTAGATCATGCCGTTGATCGAGGAACACCCCCCCAGCACCCGCCCGCGCGGGTAGAGGATGGCGCGCCCGCCCAAGCCCGGCTCCTCGCGGGTCTGGAAGCCCCAGTCGGTGCGCGGATTGCCGATGCAATACAGGTAGCCGACGGGGATGTTGATCCAGATGTAACTGTCGTCGCCCCCGGCTTCGAGCAACAGAACCCGCGTGCCGGGATCGGCGCTGAGCCGGTTCGCCAGCAGGCAGCCCGCGGTGCCGGCGCCGACGATCACATAATCCCAATCCCCCTCCATGCGCCCCCCGCGGCTCAGAGCGTGTTGCGCTTGTTGCGCAGCATCTTCCCGCATTTGTGGCGGCAGGTCTTGAGGCTGTCGGTCGCCCAGGCGCGGGCGTAGAGGCTGGCGAAGGGCTCGTCCAGCAGGATGTCCTCGAGCGGGCGGGCGCGGATGTTGTAGCGATCCGGCCCCAGCCCGTTCGCCGCGAAGAACGCCGCCTCCTCGTCCGAGCCCGTGACCCAGCAGCAGGCCGACACCTGCCCATGCGCCGAGATGTAGGGCCGGTTGAAGGCCGCCGACTTGCAGTCGATGCCGTTGACACCCGCACGCGGGGCCTCGGCGGCAGTCTCGGGGCGGTCCAGCACCGCCACGCCGCCATCGTCGCGCGCCCGGAACTGTGCCGCCTTGACGTCGGGCAGTTCCAGCACGCGGTGCTCGCCCGTCGGTATGATGTAGGGGTATTGCGGCCCGCCGGAAAAGCGGATGGTGTCGATCAGCGTGAATTCCGCGAAGCCCATGTCTTTCGACAGCCGATAGGCGTCCTCGACCTGGTGCTGGTTGTGGCGGAAGATGATGAAGTGCCATTCGGCCCGCGCGCCGGTGGCGATATAGGCCCGCGCATTCTCCATGATCCGCTCCCACCGCGTGTTGACGCGGTAGAGGTGGTTGGTGTCGGCCAGCCCGTCGAGGTGCAGCTCCAGCCGCGAGCCGGTGCGCGCCATCGCCCGCCCCAGCCGCGTCCACCACGCCGGCGGGCGCAGGCCGCCATTGGTCGAGACCGCGAGCCGCACGCCGCGCTCGGTCAGGTGCTCGACGATCTCCAGAAGCTGCGAGGCCGCCAGCGGGTCGCCATAGGCGCCGCCGAACACGATTTCCTCGGTCCGCGCGCAGAAATCGTCGGTGAAATGCGTCTGGAAGTCCGCAAGCCCCAACTCGACATTGAACACCTTGGTGCGGTCCGGCTTGCAGAAGTTCATCGCGTCGGTGCGCGGACACATCGGGCAGCCGGCATTGCACTTGTCGGTCAGCTCGATGTGGAAGATGTAGGGCTGGTCGGGCGTGAACATGGGCGCTCCTGCGTTCGCGACAACCTAGTGCCGATCCGCCCCCGGCGCCAGAGCGCGGGCGCGAGGATTGATCGCCGCGCGGGGGGCGGGTATGCAGCCTTGGGCCGCGCAAACGGGCGGCGGCCCGAGGACAAGGGACCGCGGCAATGACAGGAAAGCCGCTCGACGGCGTGCTCGTCGTCTCGCTGGAACAGGCGGTGGCCGCCCCCATGGCCTCGCAGCG
Source organism: Thermohalobaculum sp. (assembly GCA_032251175.1). Taxonomy (GTDB): domain Bacteria; phylum Pseudomonadota; class Alphaproteobacteria; order Rhodobacterales; family Rhodobacteraceae; genus Thermohalobaculum. Next base: position 901 of record JAVVFE010000036.1, on the reverse strand, counting down.
GCTGGCTGAGGCCGGCGCCCGGGTGATCAAGGTCGAGCGGCCCGAGGGCGACTTCGCCCGCGGCTACGACCGGGCGGCGGGGGGCATTTCCAGCTATTTCGCCTGGCTCAACCGCGGCAAGGAATCGGTCGCGCTCGACCTCAAGGCGCCGGCCGACATGGCGGTGATGCGGGCGATGCTGGCCCGGACGGACGTGTTCATCCAGAACCTCGCCCATGGCGCGACGGCGCGGATGGGGCTCGACGCCGCAACCCTGCGCGCGGCCCGGCCCGGGATGGTGGTCTGCGACATGTCGGGCTATGGCCCCGATGGTCCCTATGCCGAGGCGAAGGCCTACGACCTGCTGGTGCAGGCGGAATCGGGGCTGATCGCGATTTCCGGCGCGCCCGGGGCGCATGGCCGGATCGGCGTCTCGGTGGTGGACATCGCCACCGGGATCAACGCGGCCGGGGCCATCGCCACGGCATTGGTGCGGCGCTTTCGCACCGGCGAGGGGGCGTCGCTCCACGTCTCGCTGTTCGATTCGATGGCGGAATGGATGACCGTGCCGCTGCTGCACCACGATTATCTGGGCCGGGCGCCGGGGCAGGCGGGGCTCGCGCATCCCTCGATCGCGCCCTATGGCGCCTTCACGACGGCGGATGGCGGCACCATCCTGATCTCGATCCAGTCGGACCGCGAGTGGCGGGTGCTGGCGGGCGAGGTGATGGGCCGCGCCGATCTGGCGGCCGACCCGGGGCTCGCCACCAACACTCAGCGCGTGGCCGACCGCGCCCGCACCGATGGCGAGGTCGGGCGCTGGTTCGCCACGCTCACCCGGGCCGCCGCCGAGGCGCGGCTGTCGGCCGCCCGCATCGCCTTCGGCGCGCTCAACGATGTGGCCGACCTCTCGCGCCATCCC
>JAVVFE010000035.1:0-13640 GCA_032251175.1 Thermohalobaculum sp. | reverse complement strand
TCTCAGCCCATGTGCCCACCCCCAACATCGCCCGGCTGGCCGCGTCGGCGGCGACCTTCGCCAGCCACTTCACCGTCACCGTGCCCTGCGGTCCCGCGCGGGCGAGCCTGCTGACCGGGCTCTACGCCATGAACCACCGCGCCATCCGCAACGGCGCGCCGCTCGCCCGCCACCACGCCACCATCGCGACCGAGGCCCGCCGCGCGGGCTACGAGCCGTTGTTGTTCGGCTACACCGACACCGCGCCCGACCCCACCGCGCTGGACCCCGAGGACCCCGACCTGCTCAGCTACGAGGGCGTCGCCCAGGGCTTCCGCGAACTGGTCGAGATGCGCTTCGACGACGCCCTCGAATGGCCCGCCTACCTGCGCGCCAAGGGCTACGACTTCACGCTCGACCGCGGCGCCCCGGTCTCGGGCGTCTACCGCCCCGCCTCCGGCAGCCATGCACCCCGCCCCTCCGACCCCGCGCTCTACCGCGCCGCGGACAGCGACACGGCGTATCTGACCGACCGCACGCTGGCGGCCCTCGACATCCGCCGCGACCAGCCGTGGTTCGCGCATGTCACCTACATCCGCCCCCACCCGCCGCTGGTCGCACCCGAACCCTACAACCGCCTGATCGACCCCGGCGCGCTGCCCGCGCCCGACCTCGCGCGCCCCGATCACCCCTTCCTCGATGCCTGGTTCAGCGCACCCACGGTGCGCGGCCTCTACTGGGGCTTCGACGGCAACTGCGCGGCCCTCGCCCCCGGCACGGTCGCGGAACTCCGGGCGGTCTATCTCGGGCTTGTGGCCGAGGTCGACCACCACATCGGCCGGCTGCTCGACTGGCTCGACGCCACCGGGCAGGCCGGGCGCACGCTGGTGGTGCTGACCGCCGACCATGGCGAGATGCTGGGCGCCAAGCGGATGTGGGGCAAGGAAAGCGTGTTCGACCCCGCCTTCCATGTGCCGCTGATGATCCGCGACCCGCGCGCGCGCGCCGCCGGGCGCCGGGTCGTGGTGCCGACCGAGTCAGTCGATGTCGCCCCCACCATCCTCGACTGGATCGGCCGCACGCCGCCCCCCGCAATGGACGGCCGCTCGCTGCTGCCGCTGGCCGCGGGCACCACCCCGGCCGACTGGCGCGACGCGGTGTTCATGGAGGCCGATTTCGGCCATCCGTCCAAGCCCACCCGGTTCCAGCGCCATCTCGGCCTCACCGACCACCAGTCGGGCGTCAGCATCCTGCGCGAGGCAAGCTGGAAATACGTCCATTTCGGCGGCGGTGTGGCCCCCATGCTGTTCGACCTCGACGCCGACCCGGCCGAAAGCCGCGACCTCGCCCGCGACCCCGCCCATGCGCCCGAGATCTCGCGCCTGCGCCAGCGCCTGATCGACCGGATGACCGAACGGCGCGACCGCCGCCTCACCCACCGCGCCCTGGGAACCTGATCCCGGCTTGCCCCGACGGGCCCGATCGCCGAAGGCCGCACCGCCCCAGCCCTCTGCCCCGGCGCCCCGACCCACGAAATCCACGCTGCCCCGGGCCTCTGCTCCGGGGCCTGGCCCTCAAAAGCCACGCTGCCCCGGGCTTGACCCGGGGCCTCCTTGGTCAGCGTCACACGGGCCCATCGGCGCCCCGACCCTGCGGCGGGGTCGCAGGCAACCGGGCTCCGCTCGACGCCCTCGGCCCTCAGCCCGCCTCGGCCAGGATCGCGCCCGCCACGATTTCCAGCGCCCGCTCCAGATCGGCGCGCGCGATCACCAGCGGCGGCGACAGCGTCAGCACGTTGCCCGCGCTGATCTTGAAGCTCAGCCCGGCGTCGAGACAGCGGTAATAGATCCGCTCGGCCCGCCCGGGTGCGGGGGCGCGCGTGTCGCGGTCCTCGACGATCTCGACCCCGAACATCAGGCCCCGCCCGCGGATGTCGCCGACGATGGCGCAATCGCCGACCCGCTCGGCCAGCCGCGCCAGCGCGACGGCGCCAAGCTCGGCCGACCGCGCGACCAGCCCCTCCTCCTCGATGATCGCAAGCGTCGTCAGCGCCGCGCGCGCGGTGACCGGGTTCTTCTCGTGGGTGTAGTGGCCGATGGCAAAGTCGCCCGCCACGTCGAGGTCACGCCGCGCGATGACTGCTGCAATCGGCAGCACGCCCCCGCCCAACGCCTTGCCCAGCACCACGATGTCGGGCGCGACGCCGTCATGCTCGGACGCGAACAGCCGTCCGGTCTTGCCCAGCCCGGTGGGGATCTCGTCGAAGATCAGCAGCGTCCCGTGCCGGTCGCAGGCCGCGCGCACCCGGTGCCAGAACCCCGGCGGTGGCACATAGGGCACCGCGCGCATCGGCTCCGCGATCACCGCGGCCACGTCGCCCTCGCGCCCCAGAACGTATTCGACCATCCCGGCGCAGGCGAGCCCGCACACCTCCGGCCCGGCATGGCCATAGGGGCAGCGATAGCAGGTGAAGGGCGCGACATGCTCGGCCCCCGGCAGCAAGGGCCCCGCGATCTGCGAGCGGAAGGTGTGCTCGCCGCCCACGCTCGCCGCGCCGAACCCCGCGCCGTGGAAGGCATCCCAGAAGCTGACCGTCTTGAACCGCCCGGTCGCCGCCCGCGCGACCTTCAGCGCCACCTCGACCGCGTCCGACCCCCCGGTGGTGAACAGCACCTTGCTCAGATCCGCGCCCAGATTGCGCGAGGCCGCCGCCGTCAGCGCCTCGGCCAGCTCCACCGCCGGCTCGCAGGTGAAGCGGCGCGGCGCGAAGCTCAGCGCGTCGAGCTGATCCTTGATCGCGGCGATCAGCCTCGGGTGGCCATAGCCGATGTGGTGGACCGAATTGCCGTGGAAATCCATGAAGCGCCGGCCGGCGAGGTCCTCGATCCAGATGCCCTCGGCCTTGGCGATGCCCGACAGCACCGGGCTCGACAGGCTCTGATGCAGGAACACCGCCGCATCGCGTCCGGTCAGCGCCCGGGTCGCCGGGTCGTCGTTGCCCGCCCGCCAGCGCGCCCGCGCGGCCGAGGTGTTCGACTCGCCCTCGGTGTGCCCGCCCTGCTTCGTCATCGCCGCCGCCCGATCCGCCGCCCGTGCGCCTGCCGCACGCGATGTCCCATTATGGGACTCAGTGTGAAATCATAATGATTCCAGCATCTTGATCATGCTTTCACGCGTGAAAGCCACGCCGCTCAGCCCCAGGGCAGCGAGAAGGTCTTGACGTTGGTGAAGGACTTCATCGCCTCGATCACGCCTTCCTTGTAGCCGTTGCCGCTGTCCTTGATGCCGCCGAAGGGCGACATTTCGATCCGGTAGCCCGGCACCTCCCAGATGTTTACCGTGCCGACCCTGAGCCCGGCGATGAACCGCTGCATCCGCCGGAAATCATTGGTGCAGACCCCCGACGACAGGCCGAAGGCGGTCGAGTTCGAGATCGCGATCACCGCCTCGTCGTCGTCGGGCACCCGCACCACCGGGACCACAGGGCCGAAGGTCTCCTCCATCACCAGCTCGGACCCATGCGGCACCCGGTCCACCACGATGGGCGGCAGCAGCGCGCCCCGCCGGCCGGGATCGTAGAGCACCTCGGCCCCCTGCTCGGCCGCCTTGTAGACGCGGGCCTCGAACAACGCCGCCGCCTTCTCGTGGACCACGGTGCCGAGTTCCGTGGCCGGGTCCATCGGGTCGCCGAAGCGGATCTTCTTCGCCCGCTCCAGCACCATCGGCACGAAGCGGTCGGCCACGCTCTCCTGGCACAGGATGCGCTTGACCGCCGTGCAGCGTTGCCCGGAATTCTTCGTCGCCCCCATCACCGCAAGCTCGGCCGCGCGCCGCAGGTCGTCGTCCGACAGGTCGTTCAGCACGATCAGCGGATCGTTGCCGCCCAGTTCCAGCACCTGCCGCTTGTAGCCCGCCTTCGAGGCGATCAGCTTGCCCACCGGCACGCCGCCGGTGAAGGTGATCAGGTCGATGTCGGGGTTGGTGATCATCTCGTCGCCGATCTCGCCCGGCCAGCCGGTGACCACCGACAGCATCTCGGGCGGCAGCCCCGCCTCATACAGGATGTCGGCCAGCACCAGCGCCGTCATCGGCGTCAGTTCCGTGGGCTTCAGCACCACGCAGTTGTTGGTCGCGATCGCCGGGGCGATCTTGTGCGAGACCATGTTGAGCGGGTGGTTGAACGGCGTGATCGCCGAGATCGCCCTGAGCGGCTCGCGCAACGTGAAGATCTTGCGCGCCTTGCCATGGGGGGTCAGGTCGCACGAGAAGATCTCGCCGTCGTCATGGATGCAGAGCTGCCCCGCCAGCGTGTAGACGTCGAAGGCGCGGCCCACCTCGTAATAGCTGTCGGCCTTCGAGATGCCGAGTTCCAGCGTGATCAGCTCGGCCAGTTCCTCCTTGCGCGCGACGATGAGGTCTGCCGCGCGCAGCAGGATCCGCTGGCGCTCATAGCGGGTGAGCTTGGGTGTGTAGCCCGCCGCGATCGCGAAGGCCTCGCGCGCGTGGCGCGCATCGCCCGCCGGGACGGTCCCGATCACCGTGTCGTCCCAGGGGTAGCGCACCTCGACCACGCCGTCGGCCTCGACCTTGCGGCCGGCAATGCGCATCGGCTCGTGCCGGATCGGGCGCGCCATCGCCTCAGCCCCGGGCCGCGGCAGTGGTCGCGAAGAAGAAGGCATCGAAGTTGCGGAGCGCGGGTGCATCCGGCAGGCCCTCCAGCGCGCGGTTGACGATGAAGGGGACCTCCTGCTCGGTCAGCCCCCCATGGCTGCGCAGCGGCTCCCTCAGCGCCGCGAGGTCGTGGCGGTGGGCCGAGGTGCCGATGGTCATGCCCTCGCCCGAGATCATCACGATGTCGCCGATCCGGTCGGCCGGCAGCTCGAAGCGCGCAACCGCCTCCTCGCGGTCCATCACCGCGATCAGTTCCTCGCGCGCGGACAGGCGGGCGATGATGTCGGCGCGGTCGGCGCCCGCCGGCAGGTAGGCGGTGGCGAACGAGCCGAGCGCGCCGTGGTGGACGACGTAAGGGTCGGTGATCGGCAGGATCACCCGCGCCGCGGCCTGCCCGAGCCAGCCGTCCAGCAGGTCCTGCACATAGATCACCGCAGGCGCGCCCGTCGCGTCATGCTTGGGCTTCATCCCGTGGTCGGCCGTCACCACGATGGCCGCGCCCAGCGCGTCGAGCTCGGCCAGGTAGCGGTCGAACATCGCATAGAACGCATTCGCCTCGGGCTCGCCGGGGGCGTGCTTGTGCTGGATGTAGTCGGTGGTGGTCAGATACATCACGTCCGGCCGCTCCTCGCGCAGCAGCTTCACCCCCGCCGCAAAGACGAATTCCGACAGTTCGGCCGAATAGACCTCGGGCACCGGGCGGCCCAGCCAGGCGGCGGCGTTCTCGATCCCGTGCTCGGCCTTGGTGGTCTCGGCCGCGCGCTCGGACGAGAAGCAGAACGCCCGCCCGTCGTCGAACCCCAGTCCCGCGCCCAGAAGCGCGCGCAGCTTGTCCTTGGCGGTGACGACCGCGACCTTGGCGCCGGCCTGGTAGAAGGCGCTGAAGATGGTCGGCGCGCGCAGGAAGCGCACATCGTTCATCATCACCTCGGCCCCCGTCTCGGGCTCGAACAGGTAGTTGCCGCAGATGCCGTGCACAGCGGGCGGGCGCCCCGTTGCGATCGACAGGTTGTTGGGGTTGGTGAAGGACGGGATGACGCTGTGCGCCCGCCTGACAGTGCCCCGCGCCATCACGCGCACGAGCGCGGGCATCAGCCCGGCCGCGATCGCGGCATCGAGATAGGCGGGCTCGCAGCCATCGAGGCAGATCGCGATCGCCGGCACTTTCGGCCAGGGATAGGCGCGGCCATTCACCGTGACCGGGGCGCGGGACATGTCGTTCATCACGTCTTCCTTGTCATGCTTGGCGGTGATCCGGCGCGTTCCTGTCGCGCCACCGCGGGAAAGTTTCCGGCTGCCGGTCCGCAGTTAACTGGCCAGACGGGCGCGTTCGGCAAGCGCCACGGCAGGGGGTTCTGCCGACCGCACGCCCATGGTGTCGAGCGCGTGGCGCGCGGCCGCCACGACGCGGCGCATCACATGCTCGTCCATCCGCCCGATACAGCCGATGCGGAAGCTTTCCACCACCGTCAGCTTGCCGGGATAGATGATGAAGCCTTGATCCTTCATCAGATCGTAGAACCGCGCGAACGAGAACGCCGGATCGGCCGGCGTGAAGAAGGTGACGATGATGGGCGACAACCAGCGGTCCTTCAACAATGTCTCGAAGCCGAGGCCGCGCATCCCCGCCACCATCACGTCGCGGTTGCGGGTGTAGCGCGCAAGCCGCCCTGCGCTGCCGCCTTCGGCCTCGTGCAGGCGCAGCGCCTCGAGGAAGGCCGCGACCACGTGGGTGGGGGGCGTATAGCGCCACTGGCCGGTCTTGGTCATGTAGGCCCATTGGGCGTGGACATCGAGGCTGAGCGAATGGCTGCGCCCCGCCGCCGCCGCCAGCGAATCGCGCCGGGCGATGACGAAGCCGAAGCCCGGCACCCCCTCGATGCACTTGTTGGCCGAGGACACCATCGCCTCGCAGCGCACCTCGCGCGGGTCGAGCGGCAGCGCGCCGAACCCCGACATCGAATCGACCAGCAGCTTGCGGCCCGCCCGCTCGACCACCGCCGAGATTTCCTCGACCGGGTTGCGGATGCCCGAACTGGTCTCGCAATGGATGGCGACGACATGGGTGACGGTAGGATCGGCGGCGAGCGCGGCCGCCACCTCGTCGCCGCGCGGCGGCAGGTAGTCGCCCTTGTCGATCAGCGTGCAGGCCCGGCCCATCACGCGCAGGGTTTCGGCGGCGCGCAGCCCATAGGCGCCGTTCGCCAGCACCAGCGCCTTGCCGTCGCGGGGGACGAAACTCCCCAGCATCGCCTCGACGCAATAGCTGCCGCTGCCCTGCATCGGCACGCAGTCGAAGGTGTCGGCGGACACGCCCGCGAGCCCGAGCAGGTTCGCGCGCAGCCGGGCGGTCATCTCGCGGAAATCGGCGTCCCACGAGCCCCAGTCCCGCAGCATCGCCTGCTTGACCGAATAGGCGGTGGTCAGCGGTCCGGGGGTCAGCAGATAGGGCTCGCCCAGTTCGGGGGCAGCGAGCGGCGTGGCTGCCATTGCGGTCATGGTCGGGCTCCCGTGATCTGGCTCGCGGTGGGTGTCCCATATGGCAATCTATATGTAAAATCGTTCTTTTGGATCATTATATCGATTATAGTGATATCATGCGATCCCGGCATCCCGGATCGACCCAGCGAGGCCCGCCGATGCGGTATGTCCAGCTCCGCGCCTTCCATCATGTCGCGATCTGCGGCGGCTTTTCGCGCGCGGCGGCGGAATTGCACCTCACGCAGCCCGCGATCTCGGACCAGGTGCGCCGGCTCGAGGCGGACTACGACATCCTGCTGTTCGACCGGCGCAAGAAGCAGGTCGCGCTGACCGCGGCGGGCGAGGCGCTGCTGGCCGTCACCCGGCGGATGTTCGAGAGCGAGCGCGACGCGCTGGAACTTCTGTCGCAATCGCGGGCGCTCAGGGCGGGGCGGTTGCGGATCGTCGCCGATGCGGCGCATCACCTGCTGCACCCGCTCGCGCGGTTCCGTGCGCGTTATCCCGGCGTCCAGATCACCGTGCGGGCCGGCAACACCGACACCGTGGCCCGCGACCTGCGCGCCTACGCGGCCGATATCGGCGTGATGGGCGAGGCGCCGCAGGGCCGCGACTTCGAGGTGGTGACGCTGCATTCCACGCCGATCGTGGCGTTCGTGGCGCGGGGCTCGCCGCTGGCGGGGCGCGCGCGCCTGGGCTTCGCCGACCTCGTGGGCCAGCCGCTGGTGCTGCGCGAGGAAGGCTCGAAGACCCGCACCAAGCTGCTCGATGCCGCGCGTGCCGCGGGGGTCGACCTGCGCCCGGCGATCGAGGCCGAGGGGCGCGAGGCGGTGCGCGAGATCGTCGCCTCGGGCGCCGGCATCGGCTTTGTCTCGCAGGCCGAATTCGGCGCCGATCCGCGGCTGGTTGCCATCCCGGTCGTGCCGGATGACGGCCTGCAGATGGAGGAGGCGCTTGTCTGCCTGCGCGAGCGGCGCCACGGCAAGCTGGTCGGGGCGTTCTTCGATGTGCTTTGCTCTGGCGGCGCCGGGGATGCGGGTCAGGCGCGCCCGAAGCCTGAGGGAGAACAGTCTTGCTGAACCGAACGCGCGAACCTGATCCCGCACCGATGGCGCTGCCCGGCGCCGATGCTGGCCGGCGCGGCACCCCGCCCGACGGGGTCGCGGATACGCTGGACCAGCGGCGGTTGCCGGGTCGCACCGGGCCAGCGCGTGGGCTGCGCGCTCACGACGTCGGCGGCACCGATGGCGCGCTGGCGGGGGCCGGGCCCCTGCCGACCTGGCCCGCCTGCCGCGGCGCCGGCACGGCATCCAACCGGCGGATCGGGCGCGCCCGGCCCGAGTTCGGCGCATGACGTCGCCCGCGCGGCCGCCGATCCTGCGGCACAAGCACCATGACGCGCCCTCGGCCTTCACGCCGGAAAGCCTGCTGCGCGAGGCGCGGCGCCAGAAGGGGGCCGAGGTCGTGGCGGTGCCGCGGGTCTGCCTGCTCGACCCCGATGGCGACATCGTGCGTCAGTTGCGTGCCGAGGGGCGCGCCCGGCGGCATGCCGGCTGGGTCTGCTATCACACTGACCTGTGGCTGTTCGATCTCGACGGGCGCGAGGTCGGCGTGGTGGGCTGCGCCGTGGGCGCCTCCTTCGCCGTGCTGGTCGCCGAGGAGATGTTCGCCTCGGGCTGCGATCTGCTCGTCAGCGTCACATCCTCGGGCCAGATCACGCCGACCGGCCAGCCGCCCTATTTCATCCTGATCGACCGGGCGTTGCGGGACGAGGGCACCAGTTACCATTACCTGCCGCCGGCAGACTGGAGCGAGGCGCCGGGCGATCTGCTGACCGGTCTCGACGGCGCATTCTTGGGCGGGCCGCGGGTTCTGCGCGGGGCGGTCTGGACCACCGACGCGCCGTTCCGCGAGACCGGGGCCGCCATTGGCGCGGCGAAGGCGGCAGGGATCCTCGCCGTCGAAATGGAGGCCGCCGGCCTCTATGCCTTTGCCCGGGCGCGCGGGCGCAAGGTGGTCTGCCTGGCCCATGTGACCAACCAGATGGGCGCCATCGAAGGCGACTTCGAGAAGGGCGAGGCCAATGGCGCGACCGACGCGCTGGACGTGGTGGCACGGATCGTCGCGCGACTGGGCTGATCCGGGGCATGGGGGCGGCCGGTCGGGGTCGCTTCGCGCCGGACGTGCCAACAGGATCGAGCGGGCGCGGCGCGGGATATTCCGCGCGCGGGGGGTGACAATGCAGCGTGTCATCCGGCAGCATCTCGTGTCATGAAGGGACAGACCCGGCCGGGTGCCGTCTGGCGGGCAACGGATGACGCGAGGGAGAGACGTGCAGGCGCCGGTCGCGTGTGATTTCGACATCGAGTTCCGCGGCGTGACCAAGCGGTTCGGTGCGGTGACGGCGGTGCAGTCGCTCGACCTGCGGGTGGCGCGCGGCGGGTTCTTCAGCTTTCTCGGCCCCTCGGGCTGCGGCAAGACCACCTCGCTCAGGATGATCGCGGGCTTCGAGCAGCCGAGCGAGGGCGACGTGCTGATCGAGGGGCGCTCGGTCGTGGGCACCCCCGCGCACCGGCGCCCGGTGAACATGGTGTTCCAGCACTACGCCCTGTTCCCGCACCTGAACGTGTTCGACAACATCGCCTATGGCCTGCGCCAGCGCCGGCCGCGGCCCGACCGCGACGCGATCCGCCGGCAGGTGGGCGCGGCGCTGGAATTGGTGCGCCTGTCGGGCTTCGAGGGCCGGCGGAGCTGGGAGCTGTCGGGCGGCCAGCAGCAGCGCGTGGCGCTGGCGCGTGCGCTGGTCAACCGGCCCACGGTGCTGCTGCTGGACGAGCCGCTGGCGGCGCTGGACCGCAAGCTGAGGCGCGACATGCAGATCGAGTTGCAGACGCTGCAACGCGAGGTCGGCATCACCTTCGTGCTGGTGACCCACGATCAGGAGGAGGCGCTGTCGATGTCGGACACCATCTGCATCATGCGCGACGGGCGGATCGTGCAGATGGGCGGCGCGCGCGCGCTGTATGACGCACCCGCGAATGCCTATGTCGCCGACTTCGTGGGGAAATCGAACTTCATCCCGGGCACCGTGGCGGGCCCCGACGCGCTCCGCGACGCGCATGGCCGCGTGTTCGGCGGGCAGCACCCCGCCACCGCGTCGCGCCCAGCGGATGGCGCGAAGGCCGTCCTTGCCATCCGGCCCGAGGCGGTCGCGATCCTGCCCGAGGGCACGCCGGCGGACGGCTTCGACATCGCGCTCGCAGGCCGCATCCGCAATCGCATCTTCCTTGGCGAGCACACCGAGTATCTGCTGGCGGTCGAGGGGGTCGGCGCGATGCTCGCGCTCGTCTCGAAGTTCGCCGAGGACGCGCGCGGCAGTTTCAACGAAGGCCAGGCGGTCACGGTCGCCTGGAACAACCGGTCGGCCCTCGTTCTCGGGGACGACTGAGGGGCCGGGGCGCGCGCACAGCCGCCCCGGCGCGACGTGGAGAGATCAGGAACAGGGAGACCCAGACCATGACGAGGAAGTTTCCGGACCCGATCGGCGCGGACGCGTTCCTGCGCCAGCTTCGCCGCTACCAGAAGGGCTCGATCAGCCGGCGGCATTTCCTGGGGGTGACCGGCCTCGGGCTCGCCACCGCCGTGATGGCGGGCGCGGTGCCCGGCCTGCGCGGCAGGGCCTGGGCCCAGGGCAAGATCGGCGACCGCGTCTCGGTCGCCACCTGGCCGAACTACTTCAATCCCGACAACTACGCGAAGTTCACCGAAACCACCGGCGCCGAGGTGCAGGTCAGCGTGTTCGGCTCGAACGAGGAGATGCTGGCCAAGCTGCAGGCGGGCGGCACCGGCTGGGATGTGTTCGTGCCAACGAACTACACGATCACCACCTATGTCGATCTCGACCTGATCCAGCCACTCGACCTTTCGCGCCTGCCGAACTTCGTGGCCAGCGCCTACGAGCAGCGGTTCATCGAGCCGGGCTCGGTCAATGGCCAGGTCTATGCCGTGCCGAAGAACTGGGGCACCACCGGCTTCGTGGTGAACCGCGGCAAGCTGACGATGCCGCTCGACACCTGGAAGGCGTTCTGGGACGTGACGCGGGCCGAGGCGACGGGCCGGGCGATGGTGCACGACTACCAGCTCACCACCATCGGCAACGCGCTGAAGTATTTCGGCCATTCCTTCAACTCGGTCGATCCGGCCGAGCTGGCCGAGGCCGAGGCGCTGCTGATCGACGCCAAGCCGCACCTGTTCGCGATCAACTCGGACTACCAGCCCTCGATGCGCTCGAATGATGCGTGGATGTCGATCGCCTGGACCGGCGACGGGTTGCAATTGAACCGCGACATGCCCGAGATCGACTATGTCCTGGGCCGCGAGGGCGGCGAACTGTGGAGCGACTTCTACGCCATCCCCAAGGGCGCGCCGCATCTCGACGCGGCCTATGCTTTCATCGACTTCCTGCTCGACCCCGAGGTCAACGCTCTCGAGGTCAAGGCGCATGGCTACCCGGTGCCCGACACCCGCACCACCGCGCTGCTGCCGGCCGAGATGACGTCGAACCCGATCATGTATCCGGCGAAGGAACTGCTCGACCCGCTCGAGTTCGGCGCGGCGGTGACGCTGACCGACCCGCTCAGGGCCGAGATCATGGCCCGCTTCAAGGCGGCCTGAGGGAGGACGGGGACGATGGCGGACGGCACGGGCGTGGAGCGGCGCCAGAGCCGGGTGACAGCGATGCTGCTGTTGCCCACCACGCTCTGGTTCCTGCTGCTCCTCGTCATGCCGCTCGCCGTCGTCCTGGTCTTCAGCTTCGGCGAGCGGGCGCCGGCGGGCGGCTACCAGGCTGCCTTCACGCTCGAGCAATACGCCAACCTGCCAGCGCGGCTGACGGCGTTTACCAACACGCTGACGCTGGCGCCGCTGGGCACGGCGCTGTGTGTGGTGATCGCCTATCCGCTGGCCTACTACCTCGCGGTCAGGGCGGGCGCGCGGGTGAAGCTGATGCTGCTGGTGCTGGTGATCGTGCCGTTCTGGACGAGCTTCCTGATCCGCACCTATGCGTGGATCTACATCCTGGGCGGACGTGGCATTCCGCGCCTGCTCGACATGGTGGGCATCGAGGATCTCAGGATCATCAACACGCCCACCGCCGTGCTGATCGGCATCGTCTATGGCTATCTGCCGCTGATGGTGTTCCCGATCTATGTGAGCCTCGAGAAACTCGACAAGCGGCTGCTCGAGGCCTCGGACGACCTGGGCGCGACGCCGGTGCGGACCTTCCTGCAGGTGACGCTGCCGTTGTCGATGCCCGGCCTCGTCACCGGCTCGCTGCTGGTGTTCATCCTGCTGATGGGGGAATACCTGATCCCGGCGCTGCTGGGCGGGGGCAAGGTGTTCTTCGTCGGCAATGCGCTGGTCGATCTGTTCCTGCAATCGCGCAACTGGCCGTTCGGCTCGGCCGTGGCCATTGCCCTCGTGGTCATCATGCTGGTTGCCATCGCCGCCTATCTCGCGCTGGTCGGGCGCGAGCGGACGCGCGGCGACACATCGCCGATCTGAGGGAGAGATGCGCCTCTACGCCACCTTCATCTATCTCTTTCTCTACGCGCCGATCGCGCTGATCGTGCTGTTCAGCTTCAATGCCGGGCGGCACGCGGCCAGCTTCGAGTGCTGCTCGACCGCCTGGTATCCGCGCACCTTCCAGAACACCTTCCTGATCGAGGCGCTGACCAACAGCCTGATCGTGGCAAGCGTGGTCGCGATCCTGGCGACGGTGATGGGGACGATGGCGGCGCTGGCGCTGCAACGGGTGCGCGGCGTGGTGCGGGTGATCTTCGACGTGCTCACCTATGTCGCGATCATCATCCCCGGCATCGTCATCGGCATCGCCACCTTGGTGGCGCTGGTCGCGGCGTTCGATGCGCTGAACCCGCTGATCGCCGCGCTGTGGCCCGGGGGCGCCGAGTCCGCGCCGCGGCTCAACCTCGGCTATGGCTCGGTGATCGCGGCGCACACGCTGTTCACCATGGCGCTGGTGATCGTGATCGTGCGCGCGCGCATCCAGGGCATGGACCGGGCGCTGATCGAGGCCTCGGCCGACCTCTACGCCACGCCCTGGGGCACCTTCCGGCAGGTGACCTTGCCGCAGATCCTGCCCGGCGTGCTGGCGGGCTTCCTGCTGTCGTTCACCTTCAGCTTCGACGATTTCATCATCGCCTTCTTCGTCGCGGGCTCGAAGACCACGCTGCCGATCTACATCTTCTCGTCGATCCGGCGCGGCATCACGCCCGAGACGAACGTGATCGCGACCGTCGTGCTCGGCTTCTCGCTGACGCTGCTGGTGGCCGCGCACCTGCTGATGCGGCGGCGCGGTGCGGCGGGGCGGTCAGGCTGAACCACCCCGAGGGGCGCGCCCGGCACGCTTTTCGGGGCGTTGGCAAAACCTCACGCTGGCGCGTGGCGCGATCTCGGCGTAACCGGGCACCGGGACGGCGGGCCGCTTGCGCATC
>JAVVFE010000034.1:0-13755 GCA_032251175.1 Thermohalobaculum sp. | reverse complement strand
TGCGGGGGTGGTGCCGTCCGTGCCGGTGGTGCTGGCCGGGAACGGGCCGCTCCTTTATCTGACCGCCGTCCAGCTTCTGGCCTCCGGCGCGCGGATCGAGGCGGTGCTCTGGACCGCGCCCCCGAGCGCCTGGCGTGGGGCGCTCAACCACCTGCCGGGCTTCCTTGCCAGCGGCACATGGCGCGCCGGGCTGGGCCTGCTGCGCGACTTCCGGGCGCTGGGGCTCCGCGTCGTGCGCGACGTGGCGGCGGTCGAGATCACCGGCGACGGGCGCGCCGAGGCGGTGCGCTACCGCACCGCGGGTGGCGCCTCGGGCGAGATCGCGGCGGCGTTGGTCGCGCTGCACGAGGGTGTGATCCCCGCCACCAACCTCGCCCGCGCCATCGGCTGCGCGCATGACTGGGATGGGGCGCAGGCCGCCTTCCGCCCCCGGCTCGACCCCTGGGGACAGACCAGCGTCGAGGGCGTGCTGATCGCCGGCGACGGCGGCGGCATCATGGGGGCGGATGCAGCGCCGCTGGCCGGGCGCCTCGCCGTGCTGGGCGCGGCCCATGCGCTGGGCCGGCTGACGGCGGCCGAGCGCGACGGGCTGGCCGCCCCCCTGCGGCGCGCGCTCGCCCGCATCCTGCGCGGGCGCGCCTTCATCGACCGGCTCTACCCACCCCGCCTCGCGCGCGGGCCTCTCCTCGACGAGGTGGTCGTCTGCCGCTGCGAGGAGGTCACGGCCGGTGCCGTGCGCGGTGCCGTCGCTTCGGGCGCCGAGGGCCCGAACCAGATCAAGGCCTTCCTGCGCTGCGGCATGGGCCCCTGCCAGGGCCGGTTCTGCGACCCCACCGTGACCCGCCTGATCGCCGAGGCCCGTGGCGTGCCCGAGGCCGAAATCGGCCAGTTCCGCCTGCGTCCGCCGGTCAAGCCCGTCCCGCTCACCGCCTTCGCCGCGGCGGGGGAGGTGGCATGAGATCGGCCGATGTCATCGTGATCGGCGGCGGCATCCATGGCTGCTCGACCGCCCTGCACTGCCGGCTGCGCGGCCTCTCGGTCATCGTCGTCGAGAAGGACCACGTCGCGCGCCATGCCTCGGGCGTGAATGCGGGCGGGGTGCGGCGGCTCAACCGCCACCCGGCCGAGATCCCGCTCGCCATGGCCTCGGCCGCGCTGTGGCAGCGGATCGGCGACCTCGTGCACGACGATTGCGGCTATCGCCAGACCGGGCAGATCCGCGTGGCCGAGGGCGCGCCGGGCCTTGCCGCCATTGCCGAGCGGCGGCGGCTGATGGAGGGGCTGGGCTACACCCACGAGCGATGGATCGAGCCGGACGAGCTGTTCGCCCTCGTCCCCGCCATCGCGCGCCACTGCCTCGGCGCGCTCTATATCGCCGATGACGGTTACGCCGACCCCACCCGCACCACCCGCGCCTTCGCCCGGCGCGCGGCGGCGCTGGGCGCCGAGTTCCTCGCCCCCTGCCGCGCCGGCCCGCCCCGCCGCGCCGGCAGCGTCTGGCAGGTGCCGACCGACCGCGGCACGCTCTCGGGCGCGCATGTGGTCAACTGCGCCGGCGCCTGGGGCGGCGCCATCGCCGCGGCGCTGGGCGAGCCCGTGCCGATCGAGCCGATCGCGCCGATGATGCTGGTCACCGCCCGCATGGCCCCTTTCGTCGGGCCGGTGGTCGGGAGCTTCGACCGCATGATCTCGTTCAAGCAGGCGCCCAACGGCACGGTCGTGATCGGCGGCGGCTGGCGCGGGCGCGCCGAGCCCGACACCAATCGCGCCCATGTCGAGTTCGGCGAGCTGCACCGGCTGATCCACACCACCGTCGGCCTGTTCCCGGTCATGCGCGGCGCGCGGATCACGCGCGCCTGGGCCGGCATCGAGGGGGCGATGCCCGACGCCATCCCGGTGATCGGCCCCAGCACCACCGCGCCCGGCGTGATCCATGCCTTCGGCTTCTCGGCGCATGGCTTCCAGCTTGGCCCGATCGGCGGCGCCATCGTCGCGGATCTGGTGGAAAGCGGCGCAACCGCGCTGCCGATCGCACCCTTCGCGATCGCACGCTTCGCCGGACAGGCATGGAGGGAGGCGTCATGAGCGGCCCACGCTTCCGGCGGCTGGCCGAGACCGGCCGCCCGCCCGTTCCCATCACCGTCGATGGCGTGCCGGTCGCGGCGATGCAGGGCGACACGCTGATGACCGCGATCCTCGCTGCATACGGCCGGCTGCGCGTCTCGGACTTCGGCGACGGGCCGCGGGCGGGCTTCTGCCTGATGGGCGCCTGCCAGGACTGCTGGGTGCGGCTGGCGGACGGCCGCCGCCTGCGGGCCTGCACCACCTATGCCGAGCCGGGGATGGCGGTGCTGACCGGCGCCGAGGAGGGGACCGATGCGCGCTGAGCGGGTCGTCATCGTCGGCGCGGGGCCGGCGGGCATGCGCGCGGCGCTGGTGCTGGCGGGCGCGGGGCTGAGGCCCGTGGTGCTCGACGAGGCGCCGGCCTCGGGCGGCCAGATCTACCGCCGCCAGCCGCCCGGCTTCACCCGCGGGCACGACGCGCTCTACGGCTTCGAGGCCGGGCGCGCCCGCGCGCTGCACGACGCCTTCGACGCGGCCGACGGCCGCATCGACCACCGCCCCGGCACGCTGGTGTGGAACATCGAGGGTCGGCGCTTGCAGGTGTTGCACGAGGGCGCGCCCCAGACGTTGGAGTTCGACCGCCTGCTGCTGGCGACCGGCGCGATGGATCGGGTGATCCCGTTCCCCGGCTGGACGCTGCCGGGGGTCTACACGCTGGGCGGGGCGCAGATCGCGCTCAAGCACCAGGCCTGCGCCATCGGGCGCCGCGTGGTGTTCTTCGGCGCAAGCCCGCTGCTGCCGCTGGTGGCCGCGCAATACGCCGCCGCGGGCGCCGAGGTGGCAGCGGTGCTCGACACCACGCCGATGCGCGCCAAGCTCGCGGCCGCTCCGGGCCTGCTGACCGGCGGCAAGACGGGCTGGAAGGGTGTCGTCTACCTCGCGCGCCTCGCGGCGCGGCGCATCCCCTACCGGCATGGCATCACCCCGGTCGAGGTGCTGGGAGAGGAAAGCGTCGAGGGCTTCGCCTACGCCGACGCGCGCGGGCGGCGCCACGAGATCGCCTGCGACGCCATCGCCTTCGGCTATGGCCTCAAGAGCGAGTGGCAGCTTGCCGACCTCGCCGGTTGCGGCTTCGCGTTCGACGCCGGCAACCACCAGTGGCGGGTGGTGGCCGACGACGCCGGGCGCAGCACCGTGCCAGGGGTCTACCTCGCGGGCGACGGCACCCGGATCGGCGGCGCGGACCTCGCCGAAATCGCCGGCGAGCGCGCGGCGCGCGCGATCCTCGCCGATCTGAGCGACATTGACCCAGGCGACGATCTGGGGCAGGGCGCGGCGCTCGCGGCTTGCGCGCGGCGCATCGCCGGGCAGGCGGGGCTCAGGCGCGCCGTTGAGCGCGCCTTCCCGTTCCCCGCGCATCTCGCCCGCGCCATCCCCGACGACTGCATCCTGTGCCGCTGCGAGGCGGTGACGGCGGGCGAGTTCCGCGCCGCCATCGCCCGGCTGGGTCCGCACGACGTGAACCGCGCCAAGGCGTTCTCGCGCGTCGGCATGGGCCGCTGCCAGGGCCGGGTCTGCGGCCCCGCCGCCGCCGAGATCCTCGCCGTCGTCCGCGGCGTGGGGGTCGAGGAGGCCGGGCGCCTGCGCAGCCAGCCCCCGGTCAAACCCGTGCCCATCGCTGCCTTCGCCGATGCGGCGGAGGGCGCGGCGTGACCGGCCATCTCGGCCTCGATGCCGCCATCATCGGCGGCGGCACGGCGGGGTGCGCGGCGGCGCTGCATCTGGCGCGACATGGCCTGAATGTTGCCCTGTTCGAGCGCCGCACCGCCGGCAGCCAGGCCAGCGGCGTCAATTTCGGCGGGGTGCGCGAGCAGGGCCGCGATTTCGCGGAACTGCCGCTCAGCCGCCGCGCGCGCCAGATCTGGGACCGTCTGCCGGAGCTTATCGGCTCGGATGGCGAATTCATGGCGACCGGCCACCTCAAGCTCGCGCGCACCGACGAGCAGATGGCCAGCCTCGAGGATTTTGCCCGGGGCGCTGCCGGGTATGGCCTCGAGATCGAACTGATCACCGGCAACCGGCTGCGTGCCGATTACCCTTGGCTGGGGCCGCAGGTGGTGGGCGCCTCGCTCTGCCGCAGCGACGGGCAGGCGAACCCGCGCATCGTGGCGCCGGGCTTCGCGCAGGCGGCGCGGCAGGCCGGCGCACGGATCTGCGAGCACGAGGCGGTCATCGGCGCCCTGCGCGACGAAGGCGGCTTCCGGCTGGAAACCGAACGCGGGCGGCGGGTGACCGCGCGCACCCTGATCAACGTCGCCGGCGCCTGGGGCGCGCAGGTCGCCGCCTGGTTCGGCGAGGCAGTGCCGATCGAGCCGCAATCGCCCAGCATGCAGGTGACCGAGCCACTGCCCTACCGCGTGCGGGTCAACATCGGCGTCGTGGGCGGCGAGGTCTATGCACGCCAGACCCCGCGTGGCAACCTGATCTTCGGTGGCGGGCGCGGCTGGAACGACATGGCCGCGATCACGTCGCGCGCCGGTGCAACGAACGTGATGGGCGCCATGCAGCGGCTGACCGCGGTCCTGCCATGGGCGGGGGCCGCACATGTGATCCGGACCTGGTCGGGGATCGAGGGCTATACCCCCGACGAGATCCCGGTGCTGGGTCCCAGCCTGACCACCCCGGGGCTGATCCACGCCTTCGGGTTCAGCGGTCACGGCTTCCAGCTTGGACCCGCGGTCGGCGAGGTTCTGGCGGAACTGGCGATTTCGGGAAGGAGCGAGACGCCACTCGCGCCCTTCGCGATCGGACGCTTCACGGGCGGCGCCACGGCGGGGCCCGTCGGAGCAATCAGGGGAGGCCGCGACCCGAACGCGGCCATGCAGCAGGGAGAGACGTGATGAAACTCTGGACACTGACGGCGGGCGCCGCGCTCGCAGGCGCGGTGGCGCTGGGCGCGCTCACCGCGCCGCAGGCCCTCGCGGGGCCCGACACCAACATCCTCAACGTCGGCATCGCCGCGCCCGACGCGGGCCGGCTCGATCCGCACCTGTCGGCCACCACCATCGACAAGGCGGTGTTCGGCTGGATGTTCAACGGCCTCGTGCGGTTTGCGCCGGGCACCGCCTCGCCCGCGACCATCGAGCCCGACCTCGCCGAAAGCTGGACGACGAGCGATGACGGCCTGGTGTGGACCTTCACCCTGCGCAAGGGCGTGCAGTGCCACCATGGCTATGGCGAGCTGACCTCGGCCGACGTGGTCTATTCGCTGGCGCGCGCCGCCGACAAGGAGCGGTCGAGCTTCTCGAGCGATTTCGGCGTGTTCGCCGCGGTCGAGGCGCCTGACGCCTACACCGTGAAGATCACGCTGAAGAACCCGGTCCCCAGCCTGCTGGGCCTCGTGACCAACTATCACGGCGGCAACGTGGTCTGCAAAAAGGCCGCCGAGGAGATGGGGCCCGACTTCCAGAAGCGCCCGATCGGCACCGGCCCGTTCATGTTCGGCGAATACACCCCGCAGCAGAGCCTGAAGCTGGTTGCGAACCCCGACTATTTCCGCGGCAAGCCGCAGCTTGCCGGCATCACCTACCAGTATGTGCCGTCGGATTCGGCGCGTGACCTCGCCTTCCAGGCGGGCGAGTTGGACATGGTCTATGGCAAACAGGACCAGACCTGGGCCGAGCGCACCAAGAAGATGGAGGGCGCCGTCGTCCATGTGATGGAGCCGGCCGAGATGTCGGTGATGTATCTCAACATGGCCTCGAAGCCGCTCGACGACATCCGCGTGCGCCGCGCCATCGCGATGGCCACGGATCGCGAGCAGTTCATGGCGTTCAAGGGCCGCGACGTGACGCGCGAGGCCAACTCGCCGGTGCCGCAGGGTTATCTGGGCCATGCCGACATGAGCGGGGTGTTCCCCGGCTACGACCTCGCGGGCGCTAAGGCGTTGCTTGCCGAAGCGGGCTTCCCCGATGGCGTGACGCTCAAGGTGATCCACACCGCCCTGCCCGGCATGCTGGGCACCATGGAGGTGTTCCAGGCGCAGATGGCGCAGGCGGGCATCAAGCTCGATGTCGAGGTGGTCGAGCACGCGACCTTCCACGCCCAGATCCGCAAGGACCTGAGCCAGATCGTCCACTACTCGGCGGCGCGATTCCCGATTGCCGACACCTATCTGACGCAGTTCTACCACTCGGCCAGCACCGTCAACACGCCCACCGGCATCACCAACTTCGCCCATTGTGCGGTGGCGGATGCCGAGATCGAGGCCGCCCGCGTCGAGCAGGACGCCGACAAGCAGAAGGCGCTGTGGAAGACCGCGCAGGAGAAGATCGCGGCCGAGCTTTGCGGCGTGCCGATCTACGAGAACCTGCAGATCTGGGCCACGCGGGATAATGTCGATCTGGGCTACGATCTGATCGGCTCGCTCACGCTGGGACCGCCGGTGACCGAGGCAACCCGCTTCAAGAAGTAAGCGACCTCCACGCCCGGGCGGCCATGGTGGCCCGGGCAAAACCGACCCGGGCCGGGCCCGACGCAGCAAAGCGCCGGGCCCGGCCTTCACGCCACAGGGGGCATCCAGATGCTGCGTTTCACTGCCCGTCGCCTGCTGTTCGCGATCCCGACGCTGCTCGCGGTGATGACGATGGTGTTCGTGCTGGTGCGCATCGTGCCGGGCGACCCCGCGCAGACGATCCTGGGCGACCAGGCCAGCGCCGAGGCGTTGCAGATCATGCGCGAGCGCCTGGGCCTCGACCGCCCGCTGTGGGAGCAATACTTCGAATTCATGGGCGGCGCGCTCACCGGCGACTGGGGCCAGTCGATGGTCACCGGCAAGCCGGTGCTGTCCGAGATCCTGCGCGTGCTGCCCTACACGCTCGAGCTGACGCTGGCCTCGCTGGTGATCGGCGCGGTGATCGGCGTGCCGCTGGGCGCGTGGTCGGCGCTGCACCGCAACCGGTGGATCGACTATGTGACGCGGGTCGGCTCGCTGTTGGGCCTGTCGTTCCCGGCCTTCGTCTCGGCGATCCTGCTGCTCATCGCGTTCTCGATCCAGTTGCGCTGGTTCCCGGTGATCAGCGGCGGCAACCGCGCGACATTCAGCGACTGGGCGCTCAGCCTCGCGCTGCCGGCGATCAATCTGGGGCTGATCATGGCGGCCTACATCACGCGGGTCACGCGCTCGTCGATGCTGGGCGCCTTGGGCGAGGACTACATCCGCACCGCGCGCGCCAAGGGGGTGCCGATGCGCGTGATCGTCTGGCGCCACGCCATGCGCAACGCGCTGATCCCGGTGGTCACCGTCGTGGGCCTGTATCTGGGGATCCTGATCGGCAATTCCGTGCTGACCGAGATCGTCTTCAACCGCCCCGGCCTCGGCAAGCTGATCGTCGGCGCCCTGGGCCAGCGCGACTACACGCTGCTGCAGGGGCTGATGGTGATCTACACCTTCGTCATCGTGGTGGTGAACCTGCTGACCGACCTGACCTATGGCCTGATCGACCCGAGGGTGAAATACCAATGACCGACCAGACCGAAAGCCTGGCCCCGCCATCGACGCGCCATCCCTTCGTCGATCAACTGCTGAAGGCATTCCGCACCAACAAGCTGACCTGGGTCGGGGCGGTGATCTTCGTCTTGATCGTGGTGGTCGCGCTGGCAGCACCCCTGCTGTCGCCCTACGACCCGTTGCAGCAGAACATCCTGCACCGCCTGAAAGGGCCGGGGCCGGATTTCTGGCTGGGCACCGACGCCTATGGCCGCGACATCCTCTCGCGGCTGCTTTACGGCGCGCGGGTGTCGCTGGTGATCGGGGTCGCGGCGATCGGCTCGGCCATGGTGATCGGCTCGGCCATCGGCATCGTCGCGGGCTATTACGGCGGCAAGGTCGACCTCGTGATCATGCAGGCGATGGACGTGCTGCTGGCCTTCCCGGCACTGATCCTGGGGCTGATCGTCGTCGCCATGCTGGGCCCCAGCATGCAGAACCTGATCATCGCGATCTCGCTGACCGCCATCCCGCCCTTTGCCCGCATCGCCCGCGCGCCCACCATCGTGGTGAAGGAGCGCGACTATATCGAGGCCTGCCGGGCGCTGGGCTATGGCGACCTGCGGATCATGACGCTGCACGTCCTGCCCAACGTGCTGTCCGAGATCCTGGTGATGGGCTCGCTGTGGCTGGCCACCGCCATCCGCGTCGAGGCGTCGCTCAGCTTCATCGGGCTTGGCGTGAAGCCCCCCACCGCAAGCTGGGGCGGCATGATCCGCGAGGGCTTCGAGAACATCCTCGACACCTTCTGGCTGTCGCTGTTCCCCAGCCTCGCGATCCTTCTGGTGGTGTTCTCGCTGAACCTGCTGGGCGACGGGATGCGCGACGCCATCGACCCCAAGACACGGAGCGACGCATGACCGCGCAGATGGGCGATCCCGTTCTCGATGTCCGCAACCTGACCACCAGCTTTCGCATCGATGGCGAATGGTATCCGGCGGTGCGCGGCATCAGCTTCGCGCTCCAGCCCAACGAGACGCTGGCGCTGGTGGGCGAGTCCGGCTGCGGCAAGAGCATGACGGCGCTCTCGATCCTCGGCCTCGTTCCGACCAACAACGGGCGGGTCGAGGCCGAGCGCATCGGCTTCGAGGGCCGCGACCTCTCGCGCCTTTCCGACGAGGAGATGCGCAAGATCCGCGGCAACGGCATCTCGATGATCTTCCAGGAGCCGATGACCTCGCTCAACCCGGTGCTGACGATCGGCTTTCAGGTGACCGAGGCGTTGATCTACCACCAGAACCTGAGCCGCGCCGAGGCCGAGCGCGAGGCGCTGGCGCTCTTGGACCTCGTGAAGATCCCCTCGGCGAAAAGCCGCTTCCGCGAATATCCGCACCAGTTCTCGGGCGGCATGCGCCAGCGCGTGATGATTGCCATGGCGCTGGCGTGCCGGCCCAAGGTGATCCTGGCCGATGAGCCCACCACCGCGCTCGACGTGACGATCCAGGCGCAGATCCTGGCACTGCTGAACGAGCTGAAGGCCGAGACCGGCATGTCGATGATCTTCATCACCCACAATCTGGGCGTGGTGGCCGCGCTCGCCGACCGGGTGGCGGTGATGTATGCCGGCGACATCGTCGAGATCGCGGCCGTCCACGACCTGTTCGCCCGCCCGACGCACCCCTACACCGAGGCGCTGCTGCGCTCGATCCCGCGCTCGGACCGGGACATGGACACGCTCCACACCATTCCGGGCACGGTGCCGCCGATCAACCGGATGCCGCAGGGCTGCCGCTTTGCCGCCCGCTGCGGTCTTGCGCGCGACATCTGCCGCGAGAAGAACCCGCCGCTCGACCCCCTTGGCGACGGCGCGGAGCATGCCGTGCGCTGCTGGGTGCGCGGCGACCATGACCTGCCCGCGCTGACGGAGGACGCACATGTCTGAACCCCTTCTGCGCGTCACCGACCTCAAGACCTTCTTTCAGGTCAAGCGCGGCTTTCCGAACCCTCAGACGGTGACGGTGCGCGCGCTCGACGAGATCTCGTTCGAGGTGAGGCGCGGCGAGGCCTTCGGGCTGGTGGGCGAATCCGGCTGCGGCAAGTCCACCGCCGGGCGCTCGATCCTGCGGCTGGTCGAGCCGAACTCGGGCTCGATCATGTTCGACGGCGAGGACGTGCTGAAGGCCGACAAGGCGCGGATGCGCGCGCTGCGCCGCCGCCTGCAGATCATCTTCCAGGACCCCTATTCCTCGCTCAACCCGCGCATGCGCATCGGCAAGGCGCTGGCGGAACCCCTGCTGGTCCACGGGCTGATGAGCAAGGCCGAGGCCGACGAGCGGGTGCGCGACCTGCTGGCCGAGGTGGGCCTGCCGCGCGATGCCGGCATCCGCTTCCCGCACGAATTCTCGGGCGGCCAGCGCCAGCGGCTCGGCATCGCCCGGGCGCTGACGCTGAACCCCGAACTGATCATCGCCGACGAGCCGGTCTCGGCGCTCGACGTGTCGATCCAGTCTCAGATCCTGATGCTGTTGCGCAATCTCCAGCAGAAGCACGATCTCAGCTTCATCTTCATCAGCCACGACCTTGGCGTGGTGCGCTACTTCTGCCAGGTGATGGCGGTGATGTATCTCGGCCGGATCGTCGAGAAGGGGCCGATCCCGCGGATCTTCGACGAGCCGCTGCACCCCTATACCGAGATCCTGCGTGATGCCTCGCCGGTCCCCGACCCGACCGCGCGCAAGGCGTTCGAGCGGATCGCGGGCGAGGTGCCCTCGGCGATCAACCCGCCCTCGGGCTGCCACTTCCACCCGCGCTGCCCGCACGCGACCGACCTGTGCCGCAAGGTCTATCCGAAATGGACCGAAGTGGACGCCGGGCGCGCGGTTGCCTGCCATCTCTACGACCCCGCCTCGGGCGTCACCCGGGCGGTGTGAGGCGATGACCCCCGGCACCCCCGCGCCCCGCCGCGTCGCCCTGATCTCGGGCGCGAGCCGCGGCATCGGGGCCGCCATCGCGCGCGAGTTGGCCGCGAATGGCTGGGCCGTCAGCCTGGGCTGCCGCGATCCGGCCACCAGCGCGTTGCCCGACGGCGAGGCGGTCCATGTCCAGCCCTTCGATGCCCTCGAGGGGTGCGAGGCGCAGTGGGTCGCCGCCGCTCTCGCGCGTTTCGGGCGGATCGACGCGGTGGTGAACAACGCCGGCATCTCGGTGCCCCGCAGCATTATCGAGGCCGAGGAGGCCGATCTCGACCTGTTGCTCGCGGTCAACCTCAAGTCGCCCTTCCGCCTGGTGCGCGCAGCCTGGCCGCATCTGGTGGCCACCGGAGCCGGCCGCGTGGTCACCATCGCCTCGCTGTCGGGCAAGCGGGTGAAGTCGGCGCGCGCCAGCCTCTATGCCATCAGCAAGTTCGCGGTCGTGGCGCTCTCGCACGGCATCCGGCAATGCGGCGCCGAGGCGGGCGTCCGCGCCACCGCGATCTGCCCGGGGTTCGTGAACACCGAGATGGGCCTGTCGGGCATCGACCGCGCGCCCGACGAGATCACCCAGCCCGAGGATGTCGCCCGCGTCGTGCGCCTGGTGCTGGACCTGCCCAACACCGCCGCCATCGCCGAAATCCCGATCAACTGGCGCATCGAGGATATCTACTGATGGCGCGCCTCACCCCCGCCATTGCGCTTGACGCCCGCCCCGCGACGGTGGACCACCAGAGCCGGGCACCCCGATCCCCGGGCCGGCCCCGCGAGACGCTTCTTCAGGCAGCCACCATGACCGATCAGCATGTCCCCGGGCGCGGCGGTGCCTTCACCCGCAGGCGCCGGCCGCTCGCCCTCGCGGGGCGCACGGCATGACCATCCCGAACCGCAAGCCCAGCCATCTGTTCTACCAGTCGCGCCGCCGCCGGCCGATGCTCGATCAGGCCCGCGGCGTCTACATGTGGGACACCGACGGCAAGCGCTATCTCGACGGCTCGTCGGGCGCGATGGTGTGCAACATCGGCCATTCGAACGCGCGCGTGCTGGACGCGATGCGCCGGCAGATGGAGAAGTCGACCTTCGGCTACCGCCTGCATTTCGAGACCGAACCGGCCGAACGGCTGGCCGAGAAGACCGCCAGCCTGTGCCCCGCGGGGCTGGACAAGGTGTTCTTCGTCTCGGGCGGGTCCGAGGCGGTCGAGAGCGCGATCAAGCTCGCCCGGCAATGGGCGCTCGCGGTCGGGCAGGCCCAGCGGTGGAAGGTGATCTCGCGCTACCCCAGCTACCACGGCTCGACGCTGGGGGCGCTGGCGCTGACCGGCTACGCGCCGATGAGCGCGCCCTTCGACCCGATGCTGCGCCAGATGCCGAAGGTGCCCGCGCCGCGCGCCTATCTCGACAGGCTTGACCCCGACGACCCCGCCACCGGGCTGCACTATGCCGACATGCTCGAGCGCAGGATCCTCGAGGAGGGGCCGGAAACCGTTCTGGCCTTCATCGTCGAGCCGGTCGGCGGCGCCTCGACCGGCGCGCTGGTGCCGCCGGCGGGCTACATGGCGCGCATCCGCGAGATCTGCGACCGGTTCGGCATCCTCCTGATCCATGACGAGGTGATGACCGGGGGCGGGCGCACCGGCGCCTTCTGGGGGGCCGAGCACTGGGGCACCGCGCCCGACATCCTGGTGATCTCGAAGGGCTTCGGCGGCGGCTATGCGCCCTTGGGCGCCATGGTCGCGCATCAGCGGCTGGTCGAGCCGGTGCTGGACAAGGGCGGCTTCATCCACGGCTTCACCTATGCCGGCAACCCGCTCGCCTGCGCCGCGGGTCTGGCGGTGGTGGACGAAATCGAGCGCGAGGGCCTGATCGGCAACGCTGCCCGCATGGGCGACGAACTCAAGCTCCGCCTCACCGGCCTGATGGACCGCTATCCCATCATTGGCGACGTGCGCGGCAAGGGCCTTTTGCTGGCGTTCGAGCTGGTTGCAGACCGCCGCACGATGAGGCCCCTGCCGAAGCACCTCAACGCCTTCGACCGGGTGGTGGAACTGGCCTACGCCCGGGGTCTTATCATCTATGCGCGCCGCACGCGCGGCGGGATCGAGGGCGATCACTTCCTCGTCTGCCCGCCGATGATCGTGACCGACGCGCATCTCGACGAGATCATGGACGGGCTGACCGGCGCCCTCGATGACTTCATTGCCGAGGCCGGATCGGAGTTGTCCGCATGAGCGACCCCTGCATCATCTCCTGTGCCATCACCGGCTCGATCCACACGCCGTCGATGACGCCGCACCTGCCGATCACCGCCGACGAGATCGCCGAGAGCGCGATCGAGGCGGCACGGGCGGGCGCCACGATCCTGCACCTGCACGCCCGCAACCCCGAGGACGGCCGCCCGTCGGCCAACCCCGACGACTACATGGCCTTCCTGCCGCGCATCTCCGCCGAGACGGACGCGATCGTCAACATCACCACCGGCGGCAGCGCGATCATGACGCTGGCCGACCGCCTCGCCCCGGCGATGCGGGCCGAGCCCGAGATGTGCTCGATCAACATGGGCTCGATGAACTTCGCGATGTATCCCGCCGCCGCCCGGATCACCGAGTGGAAGCACGGCTGGGAGAAGCCCTTCCTCGAGAACAGCGACGACCTGATCTTCCGGAACACGCCGCGCGACATCGCCCATGTGCTGGACGAGATGGGCGCCAAGCGCGGCGCCCGCTTCGAGTTCGAGTGCTACGAGGCGGGCCACCTGCACATGCTGCACCACTTCGTGCAGCGCGGCGTGATCAAGCCGCCCTTCTTCGTGCAGTTCGTGCTGGGCGTGCTGGGCGCGATGATGGCCGAGCCCGAGCATGTGATGCACCTCAAGGCCACCGCCGACCGGCTGTTCGGCGCCGACTACCGCTTTTCGGTGCTGGGCGCGGGGCGCCAGCAGATGCCCTTGGCGGCGATCTCGGCGGCGATGGGCGGGCATGTGCGCGTCGGGCTCGAGGACAGCATCTGGATCGAGAAGGGGCGCCTCGCCACCTCGAACGCCGAGCAGGTCGCCCGGGTGCGCGGCATCGTCCAGGGCATCGGCCGCCGCATCGCCACGCCCGACGAGGCGCGCAAGATGCTGGGGCTGAAGGGCCGCGACAAGGTGGCCTTCACGGCATGAGCGCACCCACCATCCGGGCAGCCGGGCCGGGGGATGCCGACCGCCTCCACGCGGCCCTCGCCCGGCTGCATTTC
>JAVVFE010000033.1:6093-14029 GCA_032251175.1 Thermohalobaculum sp. | reverse complement strand
CGAACGGGTCGGTCACCAGGATCGTGTCGTCGCGCTCGGGGCTGGTCGACAGCAGCGCCACCGGGCAGTCGATCAGTTCCTCGACCCGCTTGACGTATTTGATCGCTTCGGCCGGCAGGTCCAGCCAGCGGCGCGCGCCCTGGGTCGATTCCTGCCAGCCGGGCAGGGTCTCGTAGATCGGCTCGCAGCGGATCTGCTGCTCGGACGCGGTCGGCAGGTGGCCGACCACCTGACCGTCGAGCCGGTAGCCGGTGCAGATCTTCAGCTCGTCCAGCCCGTCGAGCACGTCGAGCTTGGTCAGCGCGATGCCCGAGACGCCGCTGGTGAGGCAGGTCTGGCGCACCAGCGCCGCATCGAACCAGCCGCACCGGCGCTGGCGGCCGGTGACGGTGCCGAATTCGCGCCCGCGCTCGCCCAGCCGCTGGCCGACCGCGTCGGTCAGTTCGGTCGGGAAGGGGCCCGAGCCGACGCGGGTGGTGTAGGCCTTGACGATGCCAAGCACGAAGTCGATGGCGTTGGGCCCCAGCCCGGTGCCGACCGCGGCCATCCCGGCCAGCGTGTTCGACGAGGTGACGAACGGGTAGGTGCCGAAGTCGATGTCGAGCAGCGCGCCCTGCGCCCCTTCGAACAGGATCCGCCGCCCCTCGCGCCGCTTGCCCGCCAGCACCTGCCAGACGGGCGCGGCGAAGGGCAGGATGCGGGGGGCGACCTGCATCAGGCGGGCCTTCAGCTCCTCGCGGTCCACCGGCTCGGCGCCGAGGCCGCGGCGCAGCGGCTCGTGATGCGCCATCAGCCGGTCGAGGCGGCTGTCGAGCGTGGCTTCGTCGGCGAGGTCGGCCACGCGGATCGCGCGCCGGCCCACCTTGTCCTCGTAGGCCGGGCCGATGCCGCGCCCGGTGGTGCCGATCTTCGACGCCCCCGCCGCCTCCTCGCGGATGCGGTCGAGGTCCTGGTGGACCGGCAGGATCAGCGGCGCGTTCTCGGCGATCATCAGGTTGTCGGGGGTGACGCTCACGCCCTGGGCCGCCAGGCGCTCGATCTCGGCCAACAGCGCCCAGGGGTCGAGCACCACGCCGTTGCCGATGACGCTGAGCTTGCCCTCGCGCACGATGCCCGAGGGCAACAGCGACAGCTTGTAGGTGGTGCCGCCGATCACCAGCGTGTGGCCGGCATTGTGCCCGCCCTGGAAGCGGCAGATCACGTCGGCGCGTTCCGACAGCCAGTCGACGATCTTGCCCTTGCCCTCGTCGCCCCACTGGGCGCCCACGACCACCACGTTTGCCATGCCTTGGTCCCTTTGCGAAAAACCGCGCCCTTATAGAGAGGCGGGGGGCGCGGCGACAAGGGCAGATGCGCGGTGCGCCGGGCTCAGGCCGGCGCGGTCCGCCCGGTGGATGCGAACAGCGCCATCAGCGCGTCGCGGTTGGCGTGGGCATCGGCGCGGCCCAGCGCGATCAGCTCGCCGCAATAGCCCGCGTCGAAGTTGAGATAGCTGGGCAGCCGCCAGTCGCCGCCCCAGCCGCCGATCCCGCGCAGCAGCGTGCGCATCGTCCAGGGCAGCGCGCCGGCGTGGCGCCCGGCGATCTCGCGCAGGTCCTGCGAGGGGCGCAGCACCGCCACCTCGACCGGTTGCAGCTCGGTCCGCGCCCGCTGCTCCGGCGTGAACAGCCCCAGCGTGGCGTTGATCCGGGTCAGGCGCTCGAGATCGGTGTCGAGATGGTCGTTGAACACGATGTCGAGCATGTGGCCGGCGATCTCGGCCAGGCTGGGATAGGCCGAGGGCGCCATCTGGTCCAGCCCGGGCACTTCGGGGTCGCGCGCGGCGATCACCAGCAGGCGGCGCGCCCCCAGCCGGATCGCCGGGCTGAGCGGCGCCGTGAGCCTGAGCGCGCCGTCGCCGAAATACTGGCCGTCGACCTCCTGCGCCGGGAACAGGAAGGGCAGCGCCGCCGAGGCCATGATATGCTCGGGCCCGATCCGGCGGCGCAGGCCGCAGCGGCGCATGCGCGACCATTCGGCGGTGTGGGAGCCGCCGGCGAAGAAGGTCACGGCCTGGCCGCTCTCGTCGGAATAGACCGACGCGGTGACCGCCAGCGCACCCAGGTCGCCGCGCGCGATCGACGCCTCGATGCCGGCGAAGTCGATCTCGCGCGCCAGCAGCCCGGCCAGCGGCGCGGTGTCGAAGAACGAGCGGGGGTTCTCGAACAGCCAGCCGCCGCTCGCCGCGGTCAGCGCCCAGGCCAGCGCGCGCCGCCCCGTCGTGGGCAGGTCGGTGTGGATCACGTCGCAGACCCGCAGGCGCGACCATGCGGCCACCAGCTTGCCCGCCGCCGCGCGGAAATCGCCCGCCCGGCAGGCCAGCCCGGCGGCGTTGATCGCCCCCGCAGACTGCCCCGCGATCACCGCGAAGGGCGACCGGCCGGGCGGCAGCATCTCGGCCAGCGCGCTCAGCGCCCCCGCCTGATAGGCCGCGCGCGCGCCGCCGCCGGGCAGCACCAGTCCGATCGGCGCCTGCGCCTCACCTCTCATGATGGATGGTGGCACCGGGATTGAAGGCGAGGAAGGCGAAGGCGAAGGGGACGTGGTAGACCGCGTCCTCCATCCCGCCGCCGGGTTTCACGCGCTGGGCGGTGACGGTGCCGACATCGCGCCCCGCGGCGATGCGGGGGGCGTCGAGCGCCGAGGCCTGACCGGGTTTCCAGCTCAGCACCAGATCGTCAACCTCCACCCGCCCGGCCTTGCGCAGGAAGTCGAGGCTCCACGCCTCGGCCCTGCCCTCGACCGCCACGACCCGCATCAGCGGCGAGCCGGGGCCATCATACTCGCCCTGATACAGGAACGGAACGGCCAGGCTGTCGTAGCCGACATAGGGGTTGCGGCCGTAGTCGCGCATCCGCGAGGTCGGCACCAGCACCTTGCCCGAGGGGTGGCGGGCGGTGAACTCGGCGAAGCTCTCCAGCCGCGAGGGGACTGCCTCGAGCACGTCGCCCGTGCGCGCGCCGATGATCGCCCGGCCCTCGAACTGCTGCCACCAGGTCTCGGTCGCGCGGTCGTACATCACCAGGTCGGAATTGCGCAGCTTGCCGGTGGTGCCGAAGGTGGTGACCGCGCCGCCAACCTCGCGGCGGAACACGATGCCGGAATTGCACAGCGGGCAGTAGGTGACGGCGACCGGCGTGCCGCCCACGGTGTCGTTGACGATCTCGTGCCACATCAGCACGCTGAGCGGGTAGGCGCGGGCGTCGCCGGCGATCTCGACGCTCATCACCGGCTCGTTGGGCAGCGGCGGGCGGGCCATGGCGCCGGCAGGCTCGAACTGCGGCTGGTCGATCGCCGGGATGCCGTCCTTGGGCGGGCCGCCCGACAGGATCTCGTCGAAGCCCACGGCGGCGCGGGTGAAGTCGGTCCGCGGCCATTCATAGGTCCAGCCGGGGGGCGGATCGGCCGCCCGGACCGGCGCCGCGGCGACCATGAAGACCGCCAGGGCGATGCACAACAACCGACTGATCCGCATTGCAGTCCTCCCGCCAGGCGCCCGCAGCGGGCGCGGAAGGGGGCGCCCGGGCGCCCCCGGGATCGGTCTCAGCCGGCCGGGAACACCTCGCCGTTCAGGATGAAGCGCCGGTCGGTCGGGTTCACCGCCTTGATGTGCAGCGTGCCCGCGCCCTTCAGGCCGGCAAAGCGCCCGGTGCCGCCCGCGACCTCCCAGAAGCCGTTGTCGAGCAGCATCGGCTTGCCGTCGGCGCCCGGCACGAAAATCGCGCGGACCTGCCATTTGAGATAGGCGATCGCGCCGTCGGCCGCGGTCAGCACCAGGTAGCCGCGCGGGTCGCCGCCGACCCCGGGCAGAATGTCATGCGCGCCGAACTCGACCACCGCGGCGCCGTCGAACAGGCCCTGGCCTGCCGCGGTGCCCTCGCGCCGGACCATCAGCAGGAAGTGCTTCGAGCCGTCCTCGAAATCGAGGCGGAGCTGCTCCTTGGGCGACATCACCGCCTCGACCGCAAGCGGCTCGGCCAGCGCGGCCGGGACGGCGAGACCGAGGGCGAAGGCGACGGCGAGGGCGGATCGGATCATCGGAAAACCTCTGGGTTGAACGGGATCGGGCCGTGCGGGCGCTGCGGCGCCGGGACGGCGCGGGCAGCTTCGGGGCCGGACAGTGCCACCGGGCGGACAGCCACCCCAACGGGCGTGTCCGCGCGCGCAGGGCCCGGCCGGGCCGGGATGTGGCTGTGGGCGACGGGCATCGCGGTCCCCCGAAAGCCGGAACTGGCGGCGCCGACCCGCCCTGCAGCATGGGGGGCATCGGGCAGATCGGCGCCATGGGTTCCCGGCCGGACGCGCTGGCCGGGAATTCTGTCGGGCGCGGCGTCAGCGCGCGATGCGCGCTTCCTCGACCGGGTAGCCGAGGCCGCCCTGATGGCCGAAATTGCCCTGGTGGCACTCGCTGCAGGCGCTGATGACTTCGACCGCCTGCGGCGCGCCGTTCGGCGCCACCATCATGTAATACCAGTCGTCGGTCTTCGGCGAGACGCCGGCCTCGACCTTCTGCATGATGAACAGCGGCCCCTTCTCGACCTTGCCGGCGGCGCTCACGCCGAACGATTCCTTGGCGATCACGGTGCCGGCCGGAATCGTCGGCTCCTCGGCGTATTTCAGGTATTCCTCGGCGCCGACCGCGTTGACCCAGGTGACCAGGAACCGCTCGCCATGGAACCCGGGCGCGGCGGGGAAGCCGCTGGCCAGGGTCCAGCCACGATAGTCGTTGACGAACTCGGCCGGGATCCAGCGCTTGTCGCCCTGGGTGTAGCCCTTGTGCAGGTCGGCGGCGATGCAGTCGTAGACGGCCTTGGCCTCGTCACCGGTGAGATCGGCGGCCGCCTTGCCCGGGTCGCAGGCCGCGTTGGCCGACTGTGCCGACACCGCGAACGCGCCGAAGACGAAGCAGGCGGCTGCCAGACGCTGAGCCTTGATCATGTTCTCCAGATCCCTTTCAAAGGTTTTTCTTCCCCGGCCGTCCCCGGGGCAGTGACCTCCGAAAGGTTTCATGCGGGCCGGCCGCGTTCAAGCCACGCTTTCTCAACAATTCTTGAACTTCGCGACGAATCAGCGCGCGGCGGGGCACGGGCTATTTGCCCTGCCCCGCCACCCGGTCGCCGTCGCGGGTCAGGTAATAGGCGCCCAGGATCGGCAGGAAGGTGACCAGCACCACCGCCATCGCCACCACATTGGTGACCGGACGCTGGCGCGGGCGGACCAGTTCCTCGAGCATCCAGATCGGCAGGGTCTGCTGCTGGCCCGCGGTGAAGGTGGTCACGATCACCTCGTCGAAGCTGAGCGCGAAGGCCAGCATGCCGCCGGCCATCAGCGCGGTGCCGATGTTGGGCAGGATCACATGGCGGAAGGTCTGGAACCCATCGGCGCCCAGGTCCATCGACGCCTCGACCAGCGAGCCCGACAGGCGCCGGAAGCGGGCGACCGCGTTGTTGTAGACCACGACGACGCAGAACGTCGCGTGGCCCAGCACGATGGTCCAGGTCGAGAACGGAATGTCGGCGATCGAGAAGGCCGAGCGCAGCGCGATGCCGGTGATGATGCCCGGCAGCGCGATCGGCAGGATCACCAGGAGCGACACCGTCTCGCGCCCGAAGAACTGCGCCCGCGACACCGCCGCCGCGCACAGCGTGCCGAGCACGAGGGCGATGGCGGTCGAGATCGCCGCGACCTGAAGCGACAGCCCCAGCGCCGCCCAGACATCGGGTCGCGCCCAGGCGACCCCGACCCATTTCAGGGTCAGGCCGGGCGGCGGGAACTGGTAGGTCTTGTCCTCGGTGGTGAAGGCATAGAGGAAGATCAGCAGGATCGGCAGGTGCAGGAAGGCGAGCCCCCCGGCGGCGGCAAGCTTGAGGCCAAGGGGTGCGCGGGGTCCGTCAGAGCGCATCGAACGCCCCCTGCCGCTTGGCGATCCACAGATAGAGGCCCATGATCACGATCGGCACCACGGTGAAGGCCGCGGCCAGCGGGATGTTCCCCGCCGTGCCCTGATGCGCATAGACCGCCTGCCCGATGAACAGCCGCGACGAGCCCACGATCTGCGGGATGATGTAGTCGCCCAGCGTCAGCGAGAAGGTGAAGATCGACCCCGCGACGATCCCCGGCGCCGCCAGCGGCAGGATCACGGTGGTCAGCGTCTGCCCTGGCGCGGCGCCCAGATCGCCCGAGGCCTCGATCAGCGAGGCCGGCACGCGCTCGAGCGCCGCCTGCATCGGCAGCACCATGAAGGGCAGCCAGACATACAGGAACACCAGGAACATGCCGATATAGCTGACCGACAGCGAGGTGCCGCCGATCACCGGGACCGACAGCAGAAGCTCGAGCAGCGGCATCAGCCCCAGGCCGTCGAGCGCGTAGGTGAGGATCCCCTCCTTCGCCAGGATCAGCTTCCAGGCGTAGACCTTGACCAGGTAGCTCGACCACAAGGGCAGCATCACGCCGAGGTAGAACAGCGCCTTCCACCGCCCCCGAGCATAGCGCGCCGCGTAGTAGGCGATGGGGAAGGCGAGGATCGCGGCCGCGACCGTCACCGCTGCCGCCATCGTCACGGTGCGCAGGATGATGTCGGCATTCGCCGGGCGCAGCAGCTCGCCATAGGTCTTGAGCGTCGGCTCGCGCACGATCAGGCCCGAGAACTCGTCGATCGAGAAGAAGCTCTGCATCAGCAGCGCGAACAGCGCGCCCAGATAGACGATGCCCAGCCACATCAGCGGCGGCGTCAGCATCAGCAGCAGGAGCACCCCCGGGCGGCGCCAGAACAGGTCCGAGAGCCGGCGGCCAAGCCCGCCCCCGGGCGCGGGAAGGGTGCCGCCGGTCATGCCTCGCCCGCCATCGGGCGGAGCGCCGCCGGCTCCCAGTCGAGGCCGACGCGCTCGCCCGGTGCGGGCACCCGGCCGCCGGCGGGGATCAGGGCCGCGACCGCGCCGTCGCCAAGGTCGATGGCAACCCGCGTGGCGCCGCCCAGATAGCGCAGGCCGGTGACCTGCCCGCTGGCGCGGCCGGCGTCGGCGCCGGTCAGGCGCACCGCCTCGGGCCTGAGGCTCGCCCAGACGGCGGGGCCGCCGAGGCGGCTTGCGAGATCGGGCGGCAGCACGTTCGAGGACCCCACGAAATCGGCGACGAAGCGGGTGCGGGGCCGCTCGTAGATCTCGGCCGGCGCGCCGACCTGCACGATCCGCCCGGCGTTGAACACCGCCACCCGGTCGGCCATCGACAGCGCCTCGCCCTGGTCGTGGGTGACGAACACGAAGGTGATGCCGAGCGCCTGCTGCAGCGCCTTCAGCTCCTCCTGCATCTGCTCGCGCAGCTTGAGGTCGAGCGCGCCCAGCGGCTCGTCCAGCAGCAGCACGCGCGGGCGGTTCACCAGCGCGCGCGCCAGCGCCACGCGCTGGCGCTGGCCGCCCGAAAGCTGCCCCGGCCGGCGCTCGCCAAAGCCTGCGAGCTTGACGAGGGCGAGCGCCTCCTCGGCCCGGGCGTGGCGCTCGGGGCGGGGGACCTTCTTCACCATCAGCCCGTAGGCGACGTTGTCGCGCACGTTGAGGTGCGGGAACAGCGCGTAGTCCTGGAACACCGTGTTGACGTTGCGCCGGTAGGGCGGCAGGCCCTCGACCGCCGCGCCGAAGATCTCGATATGGCCCGCGCTCGGCTGCTCGAAGCCCGCGATCAGGCGCAGGCAGGTGGTCTTGCCCGAGCCGGAGGGGCCGAGCATGGCGAAGAACTCGCCCTCGGCGATCTCGAGGTCGACGGCGTCGACCGCGCGCACCGCGCCGAAATGGCGCGAGACCTGTCGGAAAAGGACGGCTGTGGTCATGCGTGTTCCGGTTGGCAGGGCTGCGCGCCCCGGACTTGATCCGGGGCCTCGCCGGGCAGCGCGAGGCCCCGG
>JAVVFE010000033.1:0-5993 GCA_032251175.1 Thermohalobaculum sp. | reverse complement strand
CCGGGGCGCGCCCGTGTCGGGCGGCCGCGGCTCAGCGCCCGCCGATCACGCCGATATAGTCCGACACCCAGCGGTAATAGGGCACGCAAGTGCCCTGGCTCGCGCAGGCCGAGACCGGCGTGGTCCAGAAGCGGATCTTCTCGAACTCCTCGAAGCCGTTGGTCTTGCAGCCCTCGGCGGTCTGCATGCCGCGCCCGTCGGTGCAGGCGGCCGGCACGCTGGGGTTGGCGCCGAACCAGACCGAGAGGTCGCTTTGCAGGTTCGAACTGAGCGTGTGCTCCATCCACTGATAGGCGCAGTTGGGATGCGCCGCGTCGGCGTGCAGCATCGTGGTGTCGGCCCAGCCGGTCGCGCCTTCCGCCGGGATGGTCGAGGCGACGGGCTGGCCTTCCGCGGCCAGCAGGTTCACCTGGAACGGCCACGAGCCCGAGGCCACCACGCCCTCGTTCTTGAAGTCGTCGATCTGGATGAAGGCGTCGTGCCAGTAGCGGCTGACCAGCTTGCGCTGCTGGCGCAGCAGGTCGAGCGCGGCGG
The DNA here is from genome assembly GCA_032251175.1 of Thermohalobaculum sp. Lineage (GTDB taxonomy): Bacteria > Pseudomonadota > Alphaproteobacteria > Rhodobacterales > Rhodobacteraceae > Thermohalobaculum. Next base: position 5,459 of record JAVVFE010000033.1, on the reverse strand, counting down.
CATACTGCGCCTCGTTCAGCTCGTAGGGGCTGGCGATGCCGAGGTCGGGCTTGTGCGCCATCAGGTAGAGCGCGGCGTCGGCGATGTGGATCGGGCCGTCATAGGCCTGCACCCGGCCGGCATTGGGCTTGCCATCGGGCAGGTCCATCGGCTCGAACACGACGTTCCAGCTTTTCGGCGCCTCGGGGAACACCTTGGTGTTGTACATCAGCACGTTCGGGCCCCACATGTAGGGGGTGCCGTAATGCACGCCGCCCACGGTGTGCCAGGGCGCGCTCTCAAGCCGCGGATCGAGCGTGCCCCAGCTCGGAATCAGGGCGGGGTTGACCGGCTGCACCCGCTTGCCGGCGATGAGGCGCAGCGAGGCGTCGCCCGAGGCGGTGACGAGGTCGAAGCCGCCCTCGTTCATCAGCGCCACCATCTCGTCCGAGGTGTTGGCGGTCTTGACGTTGACCTTGCAGCCGGTCGCGGTCTCGAACTTCGTGACCCAGTCATAGGCCTTGTCGGTCTCGCCGCGCTCGATATAGCCGGGCCAGGCGACGATATCGACCTGCCCCTCGCCGGGCCCCAGCGCCTGGAGCATCTCGGCCCCCGTGGCGGTCGTGGCGAGGAGGAGCGCGAATGCCGCCCCCGAACAGGCTGCCGTCAAGCGTGTCATCTGGAAGTCTCCCTGAGCCGTTCTTGTCCCGGCGCGCCCATGCCGGCCGCCATTGCGCCGGAGTATGCTCCGGCGCCGCAGGAATCCGATACTCAAATTTGAAAGGTTGCCGATCGGGATTTTCGCGGGGCGCGCACGGCGCGGCCCGCGCCCGGTCAGTCGATGTCCACGTCGATCGGATACACCTTGCCGCCGAGATGGATGCGGACCGGCGCCATGTGATACCAGGTCGGATCCTTCACCCGATAGCCCTCGACCTTGATCTTGCGCCCGATGGTGAAGTCGCTGCCGTCGGGCTTGAGCCCCGCCCGCTTCAGGGCGACGTCGCTGTCGAGGTCGAGCGTCCAGTCGATGCCCTCGCTGCGGACGTTGATCTCCCAATGCGGAAAGCCATCCATCACCTCGGACACGAAGCCCTCGATCGTGACGATCTTCGAGGTGTCGTAATAGATCACGCCATGATGGGCGGCGGCCGGGACGGCGGCGAAGGCCATGGCAGCGACGATGGCGATGGCAAGGCGTTTCATGCGCAGGCTCCCCTGTTGCTCTCAACCGACATAGGCGATCAGCCGCCCGCAGGACAGCGCCCCCAGCCAGCAGCCGAGCGAGGCGGCGCCATGCCACCACGCCTGCCGGGCGGTTGCCCGCTCGAGCCACAGCCCCGCGCGGGCGTGCAGCAGCAGCGCGAGCGCCGCGCCGGTGACGATCAGACTCAGCTTGACCGCTACGATATCATAGGTCGCATACCGCTGCGCCCGGACCGAGAACAGCAGCACCCCGGTGCAGGCGGCCAGCACGAGGCCCAAAGCCGCCGCCGGCACCAGCACGCGCGACAGCGTGACGTGATCGATCCGCCGCCAGAGCCCCAGAAGCCGCAGGTCGAGCGGCACGATCGCCCCGACCAAAAGCCCGATCCCCAGCACATGCGCGCCGCTCACCGCGGCATAGGACCAGCGCGAGGACCGCACCGCCTGCGCGATCTCCGATGCCTCGAGTGCCGCGAGCAGTGGTGTGAGACCCTCGATCATTTCCTGTGTTCCCTCCCACCGCGCCATCGCGCGGCCCCGCCTCTTTGTGCCAGGCTCGCACCCGCCCGATGCCGGGCCATTCGGTCATGACGCCTGATCGGCGGTTGCCACGAGGTCGGCGATGGTGAGGCTGCGGTCGGGCCCCCGACCTTGTCGGCCAGGCCGTCGGCGCGCAACAGTTCGCGCACCGCGCCATGCGGCCCGACGATGCGCAGGCGTGCGCCGCGGGCGGCCAGGTCGTCATGCAGCGCATGCAGAATCGCCGCGCCCGCATTCGTGTCGTTCATGAGCAATGTCCCAAGGCCGGCACCGGGCCCGGCTGAAAGATTCTTTTCACTCGCTGGAAATTCCAGGTCGCACCACTTTAAGTTGATGCAAGCCAAGAATCACACCTGTTTTTCGATGCCGCGCCCGGCGACCCGCCCGCACGGGGCGCATGTTGCGGCGACGTTCGCGCGCCAGCCCGCACCGCTGCGGCCGTGCCCAGGGGCGCGGCGCGGGCCACCGCCGCGGAGCGGTATCGCCGGTCGGCCCTTGACAGCGGCGCCGCGCGCTCCGCTGAGATGGCACAGGAAACGATCCGGGCGCGGCTGCCCGATCGGAGCGGATCATGGAGACCTCACATGCCGGTGGATCTTTCTCGTCGTGATGTGATGGGCGGCGCCCTCGCGGCACTGGGGCTTGCGGCCATCGGGCCCGACGGGCAGGCGCTGGCGCAGGACACCCTGCCGGTGTTGGGCCCGCCGCAGTCCTTCGACTTCGCCGGGCTGATCGAGCTTGCCCGCAAGGCGGCGGCCGAACCCTTCCTGCCGCCGGTGATCAGCGCGCCCGCGCAGCTCCAGCAGATCGACTACGACGCGCATTGGCAGATCCGCTTCCGCGACGAGACCTCGCTGACCCCCGCCGGGCGCGACGCAGCGATGCAACTGTTCCACCCGGGGCGGTATTTCCAGGAGCCGGTGCGCGTGCATCTGGTCGAGAACGGCGCCGCGCGCGAGATCCATTACCGGCGCGAGTTCTTCACGATGCCCGACGACAGCCCCGCGCGCGACCTGCCCGAGGATGTCGGCTTCGCCGGCTTTCGCATCATGCGCCCGGGAATGGCGCCGGACTGGGTCTCGTTCCTCGGCGCGTCCTATTTCCGCACCGACGGGCCGCTCGGGCAATACGGCCTCTCGGCGCGGGGGCTGGCGATCGACACCGGGCTGTCGCGGCCCGAGGAATTCCCGCGCTTCAGCCATTTCTGGGTGGGCGCGCCCGAGGACCCGGCCGACACGCTGACCGCCTGGGCGCTGCTCGACGGGCCCTCGGTCGCGGGCGCCTACCGCTTCGGGCTGCGGCGCGGCGGCGCCGGCAAGGACCATGTGACCACCATCGCCGCGCGGCTGTTCCTGCGCCGCCCGGTCGAGCGGCTGGGCATCGCGCCGCTGACCAGCATGTACTGGTATTCCGAGCGCAACCGGATGATCGCCGACGACTGGCGCCCCGAGATCCACGACAGCGACGGGCTGGCGATCGAGACCGGCGCGGGCGAGCGCATCTGGCGGCCGCTGACCAACCCCGATGTCGTGCGCACTTCGAGCTTCTTCGACCAGAACCCCCGCGGCTTCGGCCTGATCCAGCGCGACCGGGCGTTCGAGAACTACCAGGACGACGGCGTGTTCTACAACCGCCGCCCCTCGGCCTGGATCGAGCCGATCGGCAACTGGGGCCGCGGCGCCGTGCAACTGGTCGAGATCCCGACGGTGGACGAGACCTTCGACAACATCGTCAGCTACTGGGCGCCGGCCGAGATCCCCGCGCCGGGGACGATGCTGTCCTATGACTACCGCATCCGCTGGACCGAGCGCGACCCCGAGCCTACGGTCGCGCGCACTTTCTCGACCCGGCAGGGGCAGGGCGGCGCGCCCGGGCAGCACATCCCGGCGGGCATCGACAAGCTGGTGATCGACTTCGCCGGACCGGCGCTGAAGGGCCTCGATGTCGACAGCGGCATCGAGCCGGTGATCGAGATCGTGGGCGGGCGGATCCTCGAGCCGATCGGCTCGCGCCCGGTGGTCGGCACCGACCGCTGGCGCCTCAGCTTCGACTTCGCGGTCGACGGCGCCGAGCCGGTGCAGATCCGCGCCCATCTGCGGCGCGGCGGCGCGGCGCTGACCGAAACCTGGCTGGGCCTCGCGACCACGGTCAGGCGGTGACCCCGGGCGCCACCGCCGCCGACCGGTGCCGCGCGGTGCTGCCGGCAGCGGCGGGGCCGATGCCAGTCGATGTCTTCCGCCCCGCCCGCCCGTCGGGGCGGCTCGCGGTGGTGGCGCATGGCCGCAACGGCGCGCCCGACCAGCCGCAGATCGGCCCGCTGATCGCGGCCTGCCTCGCGCGTGGCTGGGGCGTGCTGGCGCCGCATCTGAGCCATTCGGCGGCGAATGCGGGCGCGGGCGCGGCGGGCGACTTCACCATCGCGGGGCAGATTGGCGATCTTGGCGCCGTGCTCGGCTGGGCGCGGCAGGCGCGCGCCGATCTGGGCTGGACGCAGGGCGGCGCGCTCATGCTCGGCCACAGCATGGGCGCCCATGCGGCGCTGCGGCTGGCGGCGGCGGGCGCGGCGGGCGAGGTTGCGGGCGTGGTGGCGGTCGCCCCGGTGGTGTCGGGGGCGATGCTGCTGGCGGCGCGGCGCCGGATGGGGCCCCAGGCGCTGGCGGCGCTGCTGGCCGAGGTGCCGGGCGCCGCGCGCGACTGGCCCGCGCACGACCTGATCCCCCTCGCGCCCCGGATCGCGGTGCCGGTGGCGGTGATCGTCGGCGCCGAAGACACCATCACCCCGCCCGCCGACGCGCGCCTGCTGGCCGACGCGCTGCCCGACCTCGTGGCCTTCGACGTGCTGGCGGGCGCGCATCACTGCCCGCTGGGCGCGGATTATGCCCGCAGCATCGCGGCCGCGCTGGACCGCATCGACGGGCGCGGCTGAGCGCGATGGCGGGCGCGGGCGATCTCGACCGCTGGGCCGATGCGCAGGCGGCGGCCTCGCGCGCGGCGCTGGCGGCGGCGGTGTCGGCCGAGGGCTTCCGCCACGAGCGGCCAGAATTCGGCCAGACCGTTTTCGCCGCCCCCGGCAGCGTGCTGGCCTCGCGGGTCCGCGCGCGCTGGGACCCCGCGCCCGACTACGCCTGGCACTGGGTGCGCGACGCGGCGGTGGTGATGCGCCTCGCGCCGGCTCTCGCGCAGACCGATCCCGGCGCGTGGCGCCGGCGCATGGCCGACCACGTCACCTTCAGCCTGCACATCGCCACCCGCCCCGGCCCCGACGCCAACCCGCTGCGCCGGGCGACGGCGGCGGGGTTCGACCGCTTCCTGCGCCCCGATGCCGAGCTTGCCGCCCTGCGCGGCGACCGCCTGCTGGCCGAGCCGCGCGCCAACATCGACGGCAGCCCCGATTTCGAGCGCTGGTCGCGCCCGCAGCACGACGGGCCGGCGCTGCGCGCGCTCTGCTGCCTCGGCTGGGGCGACGCGGCCCCGCCCGGGACGGCGGCGCTGCTGACCCTCGATCTCGACTACACCCTGCGCCACGCCGCGCAGCCCTGCATCGGGCCGTGGGAGGAGGACGGCGAGCACGACCTCCACGCCTTCACTCTGCTGGCGCAGCGCGCGGCGCTGGCGGCGGGGGCCGCGCGCGGGGGGCTGGGCGCGGCCGCCTGCGCCGCGGCGCGAGGCCAGATCGAGGCCGCGCTCGACACCCTCTGGTCGCCGGCAGAGGGCTGCCTGCGCGGCCGGGCCGG
>JAVVFE010000032.1:13753-14680 GCA_032251175.1 Thermohalobaculum sp. | reverse complement strand
ATCCGATACCGGATCAGCGTGTCGCAGCCCAACAGGAAGAACAGCAGCATCCCCTGGAACACGCCGGTCACGTTCCTGGGCAGCTTGAGCAGGATCTGCGCGTTCTCGCCGCCGATGTAGCTGACCGCCAGCACCAGCGCGCCGAACAGCGCCCCCGCCGGGTTGAGCCGCCCGAGGAAGGCCGCGATGATCGCGACGAACCCGTAGCCGGCCGAGATGTCGGGCTGAAGCTGGTGCACGGTGGCCGAGACCTCGATGGCGCCCGCAAGCCCCGCGAGGCCGCCGGACAGGAGCAGCGCGAACCACACCGCGCCCGGCTGCGAGAAGCCCGCGAAGGCCCCCGCGCGGGGCGCGGCACCGATCACGCGCAGCTCGAAGCCGCGCATCGTGCGCCCCATCATCAGCGCCAGCACCACCGCCACCGCGACCGCCACGATCACGCCGGCATGGAGCCGCGTGCCCGCGAGGATCACCGGCATCTGGAAGGTTGCCGTGAAGTCGCGGCTCTGCGGAAAGCCGAAGCCCAGCGGGTCGCGCCACGGCCCCCGCACCGCCCAGTCGAGCATGAGCGCCGCCACATAGGTCAGCATCAGCGACACCAGAATCTCGTTCGCGTTGAACCGCGTGCGCAACAGCGCCGGCACCGCCGCCCACGCCAGCCCCCCCGCGGCCCCCGCCGCGAGGTAGACGAGAAACCACGCCGCCCCCGTGGCCTCGGGCGCGCCCAGCGCCACCAGCCCGGCCGCCATTGCGCCCGCCACATACTGCCCGGCCGCGCCGATGTTCCACACATTGGCCCGGAACGAGACCGCGAGCCCCGCGCCGATCAGCGCGAGCGGCACCGCCTTTACCACCAACTCGGCCCGCGAATAGCCGTCCGCGAACGGCGAGACGAAATAGACCCACAGCGCCTCGGCCGGGTCGCGG
>JAVVFE010000032.1:0-13743 GCA_032251175.1 Thermohalobaculum sp. | reverse complement strand
ATCAGCGCGAACATCACCGCGCCCGCGACCAGCGTGAGCGCGATGGCGATGGCGGGCGAGGCCAGCGTCATCAGCGCCGACGGCTCGGACCGCGCGTCCAGCCGCGGCATCATGCGTGCGCCTCCACCGGCTGGCGGTCGTCGCGGTCGGCGCCCGGGTCGGCCCCCCCCATCAGCAGCCCCACCGTCTCGGCATCGAGCCGTCCCACCGGGCGCGGGGCCGCGAGCCGCCCGGTGTGGATCACCGCGATCCGGTCGGCGATGGCGAACAGCTCCTCGAGGTCCTGGCTGATCACCAGCACCGCCGCCCCCCGCCGGGCGAGGTCGACCAAAGCCTGCCGGATCACCACCGCCGCCCCCGGGTCGACCCCCCAGGTCGGCTGGTTGACCACCAGCACCCCGGGCTCGCGCAGGATCTCGCGCCCGACCACGAATTTCTGAAGGTTGCCGCCCGACAGCGCGCCCGCCCGCGGCCGCGGCCCGCCCGCGCGCACGTCGAACGCCGTGCGCACCCGCGCGGCCCATGCGGCGGTGCGCGCGGCCCTGATCCAGCCCGCGGGCCCGGCCAGCCGCTCGGCCCGGTGGTGCGACAGCAGCACGTTCTCGGGCAGGCCCATCTCGGGCACCGCGGCGTGGCCCGCGCGCTCCTCGGGCACGAAGGCCGCGCCCGCCAGCCGCCGCGCGTCGGGGCCCAGATGCCCGACCGCGCGCCCGTCGACCGCGATATCCTCCGCGCGCGGCGCGCGGCGCTCGCCGATCAGCGCCTGCATCAGTTCCGCCTGGCCCTCGCCCGCGACGCCGGCGATGCCCACAAGTTCGCCGCCGCGGACCTCGAGGCTGACCTCGTGCAGCGCCGTGCCGAACTGCGAGGGCGCGGGCAGGCTGAGCGCCCGGACCGCGAGCCGCACCGGCCCCGCGGCGCCCGCGTCCGTGCGCCCTACCTGCGCCACGTCGCGCCCGACCATCAGCGCCGCGATCTCGGCCGACGACACCGTGCGCGGGTCGCACTCGGCCACCACCTCGCCCGCCCGCAAGACGGTCGCGGCCTCGCAGAGCGCGCGGACCTCGTCGAGCTTGTGGGAGATGTAGAGGATCGCCACCCCCTCGGCCGAGAGCCGGCGCAAGGTCGCGAACAGAAGCTCGCCCTCCTGCGGCGTCAGCACCGAGGTCGGCTCGTCCATGATCAGCAGCCGCGGCGCCTGCAGCAGGCAGCGGATGATCTCGACCCGCTGCTTCTCGCCCGCCGACAGCGAATGCACCGCCCGGCCCGGGTCGATCGCCAGCCCATAGGCGCGCGAGACCTCGGCGATCCGCGCGCCCAGGCCGCCCATCCGCTCGCCCGGCAAGGCCAGCGCGATGTTCTCGGCCACGCTCAGCGCGTCGAACAGGTTGAAATGCTGGAACACCATTCCGATGCCCATGGCCCGCGCGGCGGCGGGCGAGGCAATGCGGACCGGCCTGCCCTGCCAGCGGAATGTGCCCGCCGAGGGCGCCAGCACGCCGTAGATCATCTTGACGAGGGTGGATTTCCCCGCGCCGTTCTCGCCCAGCAGCGCGTGCCGCTCGCCCGGCCGGATGGCGAGGCTGACGTCGCGGTTGGCAGCGAACGTCCCGAACAGCCGGGTGATCCCGCGCGCCTCGAGAAGCGGCGCTTCAGCGTCTGTCATCGGCGGCGATCCCCTCGGGCACGACCCGCGTCATCAAAGCGCGTGGACCGGCCCGCCGCAAGCCCCCGCCTCGGGAAGTCAGGAATGAGGCCGTCCCGGTCGAGTGGTTTCGCGCATGCGACGCCGACCGCCGGGACGCGATTCTCGCCTCCTGTCTCTCCGGGCCGTCCTGGCGTCACCGCCGCCTTCGTCCCGGACCGCGCGCGCGCGCGCGCCCCGGAGGCATGCGTCCGGTCCGTGCCCGGCGCGATGGCGGCCAGCATGATGCCGGTTCGCTCCGGGTCCGATATGCCCATCTCGTCGGTGCGCCCGCCGTGGCCGCCCGATCAGCTTCGGGCCTCTCCGAAGGCCGGCGCTCTTGCACCATTCCCGGGGCATGACCCCAGTGCCCTGGCCGAGGGAGCGATCTTCAAGCCTGCGAAAAGCCCGAAAGGCAGTCGTTCTTCGTGCCGGCCTCGGGCTTGCGCTCCCCCACCCGGGGGCGGCATTCATGTGTCGGCCATGTGTCGGCCGGAAAACCCTGGCCACCTCGCCAGCCGCCACTCCCGCGTTGCGTGCCTGCCGCCCTCGTGCATCACTGATCGTGCCGAGAAATCCCTCACCCGGGAAGAACCCCGCTGCATGACCGCCCATCGCCCCGCCCTTGCTACCGCCCTGCTCGCGCTTTTGCTGTCGGCCTGTGCCGCGACGCCGCCGAAGGGGCTGGCGCTGCCCGCGGCCACCGAGGGGGGCGGGGCGGCAGCCGAGGCGCCGGGCGATGCGGTGCGCGGCGTGTTGCGCGCGCCGCCCGGCGGGCGGCTGGTGGCGTTGCGCGTCACTGTCACGGACCCGCCGCCCGGGTTGCTGGACGACCGCGGCGCCGGTGTCCTGACCCTGCGGCGCGCCGGGGAACGGGAGCCCATCCGCCTGGTTTTCCTCGACGGCGCGCTGGGGCTCTATCCGCTCAGGGCCGGCATCTACCGGGTCGAGACGGTCGCGGGCTTCGACTGCGGCGACATCCATCTGGTGCTGGCGCCCGGCGAGGCGCCGCTCGCGCTCGGCGGGCTCGATCTGGCGCTGGGCGATGCGGCGGCGGGGACGCTGTCGGGCCGGCTGGCCACGCCCGGCGATCTCGACACCTTTGCCCGGCTGGCCGGCACCGACGCGGCCGCCATCGCGGTCGAGCCGCTGGAGCGGCGGCAGGGCATCGCCTGCACGCGCCATGCCCGCGCCGCCTCGCGCCCCGATATCGACCCGACCGTGCGCAAGCTGACGCCGGGCGAGATCGCCGGCGTGATCGTGCTGGGCGGGCTGGTCGGCGCGGCCGGCGGCTATGCGATCGCCGCCGGCAGCTTCGTGTTCGTCAGCGGCACGGGCGGGGGCGCGCTGTTTCTGGGCCTGTGAGGCGCGGGGGGCTTGCCGCGCGCGCCGGACTGGGGGATTGATGGGCAGATCGCCGCATCGGCCCCGGGGTCGCAAAATGGTATGCGCGGCTGACCAGATCAGGGAATTCGTCATGCCCCCGACCACGCCCCCCGCCCGGCCCCGCACAGCCCTCCTCGTCACCTGCCTCGTCGACACCATGCGGCCCTCGGTCGGCTTTGCCTCGGCCAAGCTGCTGGAGGACGCGGGCTGCGAGGTGCATGTGCCGCCGCAGACCTGCTGCGGCCAGCCCAACTACAACTCGGGCGACCGCGCGGGGGCGAAGGCGCTGGCGCGCGGCATGATCGCGGCGATGGAGGGATACGACTTCGTCGTCGTCCCCTCGGGCAGTTGTGCGGCGACGGTGATCAAGGACTATCCCCAGATCTTCGCCGGCGACCCGGTCTGGGAGGGGCGGGCGCAGTCGCTGGCCGGCCGCACCCACGAGATCGTGAGCTTCCTGACCCGGGTGATGGCGGTCGAGACCGTTGCCGCCCGCTGCGAGGGCACCGCCACCTACCACGACAGTTGCTCGGGCCTGCGCTCGCTGGGGATCAAGGACGAGCCGCGCCGCCTGCTCGGCTCGGTCGAGGGGCTGACGCTTTCCGAGATGGCCGAGCCCGAGGTCTGCTGCGGCTTCGGCGGCACGTTCTGCGTGAAGTATCCCGACATCTCGAACAAGATGGTGTCGAACAAGACCGCCGATATCGCCGCCACCGGGGCGGATCTGCTGCTGGCGGGCGATCTGGGGTGCCTGATGAACATGGCCGGCAAGCTGAGCCGCGAGGGGCGGGCCGTGAAGGCCCGCCATGTCGTCGAGGTGCTGGCCGGCGACACCGCGACGCCCGCGATCGGGGAGGCGTGAGCATGCACGAGGCCACCACCCCCGACTTCAAGGCCAATGTCCGCGCGGCGCTGGCCAACAAGAACATCCAGGCGGCGCTGGGCAATGCGCAGGCGGGGTTCGTGGCAAAGCGCGCGAAGGCCCGCGCGGGGCTGCCGGAATTCGACGACATCCGCGATGCGGCGCGCGACCTGAAGAACCATGTGCTGGCGAACCTGGCCGACTATCTGGAACGCTACGAGGCGAAGGTGCTGGCCGCCGGCGGCCATGTGCACTGGGCCGAGACCGCCGAGGACGCGCAAGCCATCGTGCTCGACATCTGCCGCGCGGCGGGGGCCAAGACCGTCAACAAGGGCAAGTCGATGATCTCGGAGGAGTGCGCGATCAACGACTTCCTCGAGGAGCACGGCATCCGGGCGCAGGAGACCGATCTCGGCGAATACATCATCCAGCTTCGCCACGAGACCCCCAGCCACATCATCGCCCCGGCGATCCATGTGACCGTGCCCGAGGTCGAGGCCGAGTTCCGCAAGGCGCACACCCATCTCGACCCCGCGCGCAACCTGAGCCAGATGCCCGACCTGCTGGCCGAGGCGCGGGGCGTCTTGCGCGAGAAGTATTTCGCGGCCGAGGTCGGCATCACCGGCGCCAACATGCTGATCGCCGAGACCGGCCAGTCGGTGATCGTCACCAACGAGGGCAACGGCGATCTCAGCCAGTCGCTGCCGCGGGTGCACATCGTGATGGCCTCGCTCGAGAAGATCGTGCCGACGCTCGAGGACGCATCCACCATCCTGCGGGTGCTGGCGCGCTCGGCCACGGGACAGGAGATCACGGTCTACACGACGTTTTCCTCGGGGCCCCGCCGCGCGGGCGACCCGGACGGGCCCGAGGAATACCATGTGGTGCTGCTCGACAACGGCCGGACCAACATGCTGGGCACCGAGTTCCAGGAGATGCTGCGCTGCATCCGCTGCGGCGCCTGCATGAACCACTGCCCGGTCTACCAGTCGGTCGGCGGGCACGCCTATGGCTGGGTCTATCCCGGGCCGATGGGGGCGGTGCTGACACCCTCGCTGATCGGGGTCGAAAAGGGCGGGCAGTTGCCCAACGCCTCGACCTTCTGCGGGCGGTGCGAGGCGGTCTGCCCGATGCGCATCCCGCTGCCGAAGATGATGCGCCACTGGCGCGAGCGGGAATTCGAGAAGAACCTCACCCCCTCGGCGGTGCGCTGGGGGCTGGCGGCGTGGCGGATCGTTGCCGGTCGCCCTTGGGCCTTCCGGCTGGTGACGGGGGTTGCGGCCTTCGGGCTGCGGCTTGCGGCGCGGGGGCGCGGCCGGCTGGCCACCCTGCCGCTGGGCGGCGGCTGGACCGGCCATCGCGACTTCCCGGCGCCGCAGGGGCGCACGTTTCAGAGTCAATGGCGGGGCCAGAACCAGTGGAGGGGCAGGCGATGAGCGCGCGCGAGGCGATCCTTGCCCGCGTCCGCCGGGCGGCGGGGGCGGCCGATGCAGCGGCGGTCGAGGCGCGGCTGGCGGGCGGCCAGGCCGCCCCGGTGCCGCGTCAGGGCCAGGCCGCGGGTGCTGCGCGGGTCGAGCAGTTCATCGCCAAGGCCCGCACGGCCGATGCCACGGTCGCCCGCCTCGCCACGCCCGACGAGTTGCCGAAGGCGCTGGCCGAGGAGTTGCGCGCGCGCAACCTGCCGGCGGCGATCCGCACCGGCGCCGACCCGCTGTTCGACCGCGACTGGGGGGGCATCGAGCGCAGCCAGGGCATCGGCCGGCTCGACGAGCCCGCGACCCTGAGCCGCGCGCAGATGGCGATGGCCGAGACCGGCACGCTGCTGCTGGCCTCGGGGGCCGAGAACCCGGTGACGCTGACCTTCCTCGGCGAGACCCATTTCGTGGTGGTGATGGCCGCCGACATCCATGCCGGATTCGAGGACATGTGGGCTGCCTGGCGCGCCCGCGGGCTGGACCCGCGCACCGTGAACCTCGTCACCGGCCCCTCACGCTCGGCCGATATCGGGCAGATGCTGCAACTGGGCGCGCATGGGCCGGTGGCGCTGCACATCTTCGTGGTGGGCTGAGGCGGGCACTCCCGCCCCTGCCGCCCCGTTCGATCACGCGGGTCCGATCACGCGGCGCGCGCGAGCCTCAGCCGGGCCCGCCCTGGGTGTTCCAGATGTCCCATTTCAGGCGCCACACGCCGTCCTCGCCGCGCTCCCACATGACGACATACTTGCCATGAGCGGTGACACGGCCGCCGATCCCGTCGGGGGCGGTGAGGGACAGGCGGCCAAGCTCGGTCGCGCGGTCGCCGTGATCCGCGATGGCATCCATCATCAGGTCGAGGTCGCCCGCCCCGGACTCGATCACGCCCTGCCACAGCGCGCGGATCGCCTCGCGCCCCTCGGCGCGCGCAGCACCAGGCGGGAGCGCCACCGCGTCCGCCGTATAGAGCGCAGCCAGCCCATCCGCGTCACCGGCGTTGAAGGCCGCCTCGAACCTCGCGCTGCTCGCGGCGATCCCCTCCGCCGCGTCGGGCGCGTTGGAGACGCTCGCACAGGACGACAGCGCCAGAAGCGCCGCCGCGGCAATGATCAGTCTCATCGGTTCCTCCCCCTGCCAACCGGGCACCGATCGCCCCCCCGGCCGCCGGCGCTTGGGCGCGAACCTTAGCACAGCCTATGGTAGAAAACAGCGCTTCCTGGCCGTTCGAACCGGAAACGCGGCACCCGCTTTTCGCTTTCGCCGACCCTCGGCGCCTGAAAACGCTTCAGTTGTAGCGATAATGGCCGCCGTAATGGCCGCGGGAATAGCAGCAGTCGTCGTCGTCGAAGGCCGAAATGATCCCCAGCGTCAGGATGCTGACGGCGAAGGCGCCGACCGCCAGCGAGGCATTCTCGGACCGCTCGTATTCCATCTGCTCGCGCAGGATATCGGCCCGCTCGCAGTCGACCGAGATGCGCGGGTCCGGCGCCCTGAGGCAGGCGTCGAGCGCCGCGCGATGCTCGGCCTTGGTGCGCGGGCTGGCACAGCCCGCACCCAGCGCCGCCACCGCCACAAGCACGACCCCGACCCGCAGGATCGAACACAACCGGGACATTTTGCGACCCTTCCACGCGGATGACGGGAAGTTAGGATAGCGGCACGGCGGGGCGCAGGCAAATCTTGCATTGGCGTGCTGCCCCCCCTCTTGCAAAACCATGGCACGCCACCCCAGATCGGTGGCGCCGCGGTTCTCGGTCCACCGCGGCGGGGCGGTCGAACGCCCGCCCCCGGGGGGCGTGAAGGGCCGGGGAGAAATTTCCATGTTGCTCATATACGGCTCGGGGCTGCTGCTGGCGGCGCTGATGCTGCTGGGCGTGGCGCGGGCGATCTTCGCCCGCCTCGATTCGGAGGCCGGCGAGCCAGACTTCGGGCCGACCGAGGTGATGGGCTTTGTCATCACCACCCTGCTCGCCGCGGGCATCTCGTTCCATGTGCAGGCGATCCTCGCCGATCCCGGGATGGCCACCATCGCGCCGGTCGCGGCATCCATCGGTGCGGTCGGCGCCATGGCGGCGCTCGCCTGGCGGCTGCTGACGCGGATTGCGCGGGCGCGGGGCGACGCGTCGGCGCTGCCCGGGGGCCGGCCGGTGCGCCGCGGACCGGGCGCTTCGGGGCGTCCGGGCGAGGCCCCACGCCGCAAGCGCGCGGCCTGAGACCAGCCCGCATTGATCGGAACCGATCGTTGGGACGTCCGCTGCGCCCTGCCCCCGAGCCGGGGCCTCGCGCCGCACCGCACCGCTGACGACGCGAGGCGCGCGGCACCGTCAGCACGGCATGAGTCGGGCTCAGGGAAAACGGGTATGAGACGCGATCGGCGGGCGCGGGCAGCCCTGCGCCCGCCGGTCATGTCCTGCGCCGCTCGCGCCACGCGATCGCCGCCACCGCCGCCACCGCGCCCAGCGCGTTGAACACCAGGTCCAGCGCGGTGTTGATGTAGCCGCCCACGCCGGTCCGGGGCAAGCTGAGCACGGCGGCGAACTCGACCATCTCGTTGGCCGCGCCCAGCCCCATCGCGGACAGCGCCGCCAGCGTCAGCGCCGTGCGCGTGCCGCGCATCGCCGGGACCGTGCCGATCGCCAGCAGCCAGACCAGCCAGGCGGTGACGCCGAAGCCATAGGCGTGGACGATCTGGTCGAAGCGCAGCAGCACCAGCTCGCCATCCGCCACCAGCGGCACCACCACGAGACCGTAGAGCACGCCCTCGCCCACCGGCACGCCGCCGCCCGCCATGTGCGCGAGCCCCCAGATGGACAGCGCCCACAGCACCGCGACCGGCAGGTGCGCGCGGCGCGAGAGCCAGCCGACCAGCCCCATCAGCACCGCCATGGTCAGGATATACCACAGGAATTCGGCATTTCCCCCGGTCAGGAAATGCGCCGTGAAAAGCCCGAGATAGCCGAGGTTGAAGGCCACCACGGCCCATTCGGCGCGGCTGAGCGGGCGCATCCTCAGCGCCGCCCGAACCAGCGGCCGAGCCGGCGCGTCAACCGGTCGAGCCCGAGAAAGCGCCAGTTGAGCCACAGCACCAGCGCCAGCAGGCACAGAAGATAGACAAGCTGCACCGGCGCGCTCCCTCGGCCGCGAAACGGGTGGTGAGGATAGCGTCGGCGCGCGGTCTCGGCCATTCTTGTTGCAGATGCGAAAAGGAAAGTTGCAGAGCGGCCCCGGCGTCCTCTATGCCATTCCCAGGCAAGTCCCGAGGCGGGGGGAACGATGGCGACGTTTCGCAAGATCCTGGTGGCCAATCGCGGCGAGATCGCGATCCGCGTGCTGCGCGCGGCCAACGAGCTTGGCAAGCGCACGGTCGCGATCTTCGCGGCCGAGGACAAGCTGTCGCTGCACCGCTTCAAGGCCGACGAGGCCTATCAGGTGGGCGCGGGCAAGGGCCCGGTCGCGGCCTATCTGGACATCGAGGACATCGTGCGCATCGCGCTGGACTGCGGCGCCGACGCGATCCATCCCGGCTATGGCCTGCTGAGCGAGAACCCCGCCTTCGTCGATGCCTGCACGGCGGCGGGCATCGCCTTCATCGGCCCGACGGCGGACACCATGCGGATGCTGGGCGACAAGGCCAGCGCCCGGCAGGCGGCAATCGCGGCCGGGGTGCCGGTGATCCCGGCCAGCCCCGTGCTGCCCGCGCCCGAGGGCAACATGGACGCGATCCGCGCCATGGCGGACGAGATCGGCTATCCCATGATGCTCAAGGCCAGTTGGGGCGGCGGCGGCCGGGGCATGCGCCCGATCCTTGCGCCCGCCGAGCTGGACGCCAAGGTGCGCGAGGGCCGGCGCGAGGCCGAGGCCGCCTTCGGCAATGGCGAGGGGTATCTCGAGCGCATGATCCAGCGCGCCCGCCATGTCGAGGTGCAGATCCTGGGCGACCACCACGGCAACCTGTATCACCTGTTCGAGCGCGACTGCACCGTGCAGCGGCGCAACCAGAAGGTGGTCGAGCGCGCGCCCGCACCCTACCTGACCGAGACCCAGCGCGCCGAGATCTGCGAGCTGGGGCTGAAGATCGCCCGCCACGCCAGCTATCAGTGCGCCGGCACGGTCGAGTTCCTGATGGACATGGAGACGGGGCGGTTCTTCTTCATCGAGGTCAACCCCCGCGTGCAGGTCGAGCACACCGTGACCGAGGAGGTCACCGGCATCGACATCGTCAAGGCCCAGATCCGCGTCACCGAGGGCGCGACGCTGCACGAGGCCACCGGCAAGGCGCGGCAGGAAGACATCACGCTGTCGGGCCACGCGCTGCAATGCCGGATCACCACCGAGGACCCGCTCAACAGCTTCATCCCCGACTATGGCCGGATCACCGCCTATCGCGGCGCCACCGGCTTCGGCATCCGGCTGGACGGCGGCACGGCCTATTCGGGGGCGGTGATCACGCGCTATTACGACAGCCTGCTCGAGAAGGTCACCGCCTGGGCACCGACGCCCGAGGAGGCGATCGCCCGGATGGACCGGGCGCTGCGCGAGTTCCGCATCCGCGGCGTGGCCACCAACATCGCCTTCGTCGAGAACCTGCTGAAGCACCCGGCCTTCCTCGACTACAGCTATACCACCCGCTTCATCGACACGACGCCGGAACTGTTCGACTTCAAGCGCCGCCGCGACCGCGCGACGCGGCTTCTGCGCTTCATCGGCGAGGTCACGGTGAACGGCAACCCCGAGGTCGCGGGCCTCGCCCGGCCGGCGGGCGAGATCCGCGTGCCCGTCCCCCCGCGCCACCCCGCGGGCGCGCCGCCGCGCGGCTGGAAGCAGCTTCTGGACGAGCAGGGCCCGAAGGCCGTGGCCGACGCGATGCTGGCCTCGGACGCGCTGCTCATGACCGACACGGCGATGCGCGACGCGCACCAGTCGCTGCTGGCGACGCGGATGCGCTCGCTCGACATGATCCGGGTGGCGGATTGTTACGCCCACCACCTGCCGCAGTTGTTCAGCGTCGAATGCTGGGGCGGCGCCACCTTCGACGTGGCCTACCGCTTCCTGCACGAATGTCCCTGGCAGCGGCTGCGCGAGCTGCGCGCCAGGATGCCCAACATGCTGACGCAGATGCTGCTGCGCGCCTCGAACGGGGTGGGCTATACCAACCTGCCCGACAATGTGGTCGAGACCTTCATCGCCACCGCAGCCCGCACCGGCATGGACGTGTTCCGCGTGTTCGACCCGCTGAACTGGGTCGAGAACATGCGCGTCTCGATGGACGCGGTGCAGGCCTCGGGCAAGGTGCTCGAAGCCGCCTTCTGCTACACCGGCGACATCCACGACCCCGACCGAGCGAAATACGCGCTGCGCTACTACGTCGGGATCTCGAAGGAGCTGGAGCGCGCGGGCGCCCATATCCTGTGCATCAAGGACATGGGCGGGCTGGTGAAGCCCTATGCGGCGCGCGCGCTGGTGCGGGCGCTGAAGGACGAGATCGCGATCCCGATCCATTTCCACACCCACGACACCAGCGGCATCTCGGGCGCCTCGATCCTTGCCGCCTGCGACGCGGGGGTGGATGCCGCCGACGCGGCGGTCGATGCCGTCTCGGGCCTCACCTCGCAGCCGCCGCTGGGCTCGATCGTCGCGGCGCTGAAAGGCCAGACGCGCGACACCGGGCTCGACCTCGACCGCATCCGCGAGATCTCGCGCTATTGGGAGGGGGTGCGCCGCCAGTATGCCGCCTTCGAGCCCGACATGCGCGCCGGCGGGGCCGAGGTCTACCTGCACGAGATGCCGGGCGGGCAGGTCACCAACCTGCGCGCGCAGGCGCGATCCATGGGGCTGGAAGACCGCTGGGACGAGGTCGCGCGCACCTATGCGGACGTGAACGCCATGTTCGGCGACGTCATCAAGGTGACGCCGATCGCCAAGACCGTGGGCGACATGGCGCTGAGCATGGTGGCCGCCGGCCTGACCCGCGCCGATGTCGAGAGCCCCGAGGTCGACGTGGCCTTTCCCGACTCGGTCGTGACCTTCTTCAAGGGCGAGGTCGGCCAGCCCGCGGGCGGCTTCCCGGCGGCGTTGCAGAAGAAGGTGCTGAAGGGGGTCGCGCCGATCACGGTGCGCCCCGGCAGCCTGATGGCCCCGGCCGATCTGGAGGCCCGGCGCGCCGAGGCCTCGGCCGCGATGGACGGGCACGCGGTCGATGACGAGGATCTCTGCTCGTATCTGATGTATCCCAAGGTCTATCTCGACTACATGGGCCGGCGGCGCGACTTCGGGCCGGTGCGCGTGCTGCCGACGCCCACCTTCTTCTACGGCATGGCGCAGGGCGCGGAGGTCATGGTCGACCTGCGCCCCGGCGTGACGCTGATGATCCGCCTGCAGGCGATGGCCGAGCCCGACGAGAAGGGCGAGGTCAAGCTGTTCTTCGAACTGAACGGCCAGCCCCGCACCGTGCGCATCGAGGACAAGCGATTCGCCACCGAAGCCCGCCGGGCCGAGAAGGCGGACATGGCCAACCCCAACCATGTGGCCGCGCCGATGCCTGGCATCATCGGCTCGGTCGCCGTGGTCGCGGGCCAGCACGTCCATGCCGGCGACATGCTGCTCACGCTCGAGGCGATGAAGATGGAAACCGCCATCCATGCCGAGCGCGACGCCGTGGTCGAGCGGGTGGTGACGCCCGCGGGCACGCAGGTCGACGCGAAGGACCTGCTGATCGCGTTCGGCGCCTGAGCCGGGCCACGGCGCGCGGGCTTCGACGACACGCACGCTCGCGCGCCTCGCGGTTGACCGTTCGCGGCATGGTGCGCTAAGCCCAGCCGTGCGATCGGGCTGGGGGCCGCGCGAACATCCGGGGGGCAGAGGCATGTCAGCCACGCAAAGCGACCCGCTCACCGCGGCCCTGCCCACCGCCGGGGGCGAGGCCACCTACCGCGTCCGCTTCAGGAAGCGCAAGGACCTGATCCACCCGCCTGCCGACTGGGATTTTCCGCGCCGGACCATCGTCGTCACCGGGATGCAAAGGGCGGGCACCAACTACCTGTGCAGCCTGATCGCGAATACCGGCGTGCTCGGGCGGCCCACCGAATATTTCACCCGGGGCGTCGCGCTCAAACACGATCCGGTGCGCGGCGGCGACATCGCGGTGCAGGTGACGTTCCCCAACACCGTCGGCCGCACGCCCAACGGCATCGCGGCGATGAAGCTGTTCCCGTTCAACTGGGACGAGATCGCGCCCTACGTGAACCTGTTCGAGTTCTATCCCGATCCGGTGTTCGTCCATGCCAGCCGCCGCGACCTGCTGGGGCAGGCGATCTCGTTTACGCGCGCCTTGCAGACCGGCCAGTGGGCCGCTGCGAACGTGCAGCAGTTCGAGCCGCACTTCTCCGCCGAGGCGATCCACGAGGCGCTGATGTCGCTGGTGGTGGGCGAGGCCCGCTTGCGCGCCTATTTCGCGCGCAACCAGATCGCGCCGATCGAGGTGGTCTACGAGGATCTGCTGGGCCACGAGGCGGACGTGCTGGGCGAGATCGCGCGTCGTGTGGGGCTCGACGAGGCCGACTGCCGGTTCGACCCGCCGGCGACCGATCTCAAGGTCCAGCGCGACGATCTGAACGCCGACTGGCGCGCCCGCTTCCTGCGCGAGCGCGGCGACCCGAACCGGCTGGAAATCCCCGCGCTGCGGGAATCCCGCGGGGCACGGTTGCGCAGCGCCCTGCGCGGCCTGTTCCGGCCGGAGTAACCGCCCGGACACGCGCGCGGCCGCTTCCACATGTTCAACACCTGCAACACCTGAACCACATGGATGCCGCGCGAAGGCGGCGCGGGCATCGCGCCCACGGGCATCGTCAGCGCCCGGGACCTGACGACACGGCTGCAAGCCGCGCTCGACGCACAGGCACGGGCCGGGGGGGTGGCGCCCACCTCTCAGAGCAGCAGCCGATAGCCGCCTTCCAGCTTCAGGAGCGCGATCTTGGTCTCGACCCCGCCGCGGCCCGAATACCCGCCGAGCCCGGTGGCCGAGAGCACGCGATGGCACGGCACGATCACCGGCAGCGGATTGGCGCCGCAGGCCGCGCCCACCGGCTGGCCATAGGTCCCAAGCGCGCGGGCGATCTCGCCATAGCTGCGGGTCTCGCCATAGGGGATCGCCAGCATCGCCGCGCGCACCGCGGCCTGAAAGGCGTCGGCGGCGGGCGCGAGCGGCAGGTCGAAGCGCTTCAGCCGCCCGTCGAAATAGGCCGCGAGTTGCGCGCGGGCCGCGGCGAGCAGGGGCGTCTCGTCCGCACCCTCGCGATCGGACCAGAACACCCGCATGATCGCGCCCCCCGCCTCCTCGATCG
>JAVVFE010000031.1:6150-14725 GCA_032251175.1 Thermohalobaculum sp. | reverse complement strand
GCGGCACCGGTCACCACGGCGCACTTGTCCTGCAGAAGTGCCATCTGGCTTTCTCCCTGAGTTTCAGATGTTTCCAATCCCCGCCGGGGCAGTCCGGGGCGCGCGCGGGCCTACAACCAGCCCCGGATCTGCGCGGCGACCTTGTCGACCGAAAGGCCATACATGTCGTGCAGCGTCGGCAGCGCCCCGGCTTCGAGGAACGCGTCCGGCAGGCCGATCATCCGGAAGGTGGGCGCGACGCCGTTGGTCAGCAGCGTCCGCGCCACCGCCTCGCCAAGCCCGCCGACCACGCTGTGGTTCTCCGCCGTCACGACCAGCCGGCCGCCCTTGCGGGCCTCGGCCAGGATCGTCGCGGTGTCGAGCGGCTTGATCGTCGGCACATGCAGCACCGCCACGCCGATGTTGTCGGCGGCCAGCTTCTCGGCCGCATCCAGCGCGCGCATGGTCATGAATCCGGTCGAGACCACCAGCACGTCGCCGCCCTCGCGGATCATCTGCGCGCGGCCGAGCTGGAAGGTGTAGTCCGGCTTGTGGCGGGTCAGCACGCTCGGCACGCGCCCGCGCAGAAGCCGGCTGTAGACCGGCCCGTCATGGGCGGCGATCTGCGGCACCATGCCGGCGATGTCGTCGGCGTCGCAGGGGTCGATGATCGTCATGTTCGGCAGGCCCCGGAAGATCGCCAGATCCTCGGTCGCCTGATGGCTGGGACCATAGCCCGTGGTCAGACCCGGCAGGGCGCAGACGATCTTGACCGGCAGGTTCTCCTCGGCGATCGCCATGGCGATGAAATCATAGGCCCGGCGCGAGGCGAACACCGCATAGGTCGTCGCAAAGGGATTGAAGCCCTCGCGCGCCAGCCCCGCAGCCGCCGACATCAGCAACTGCTCGGCCATGCCCATCTGGTAGAACCGCTCGGGCATTGCCTGGGCGAAGACGTGCAGATCGGTGTATTTCGCGAGATCCGCCGTCAGGCCGACGATCTTGTCGTCCTTCTTCGCCGCCGCGGCCAGGGCGTGGCCGAACGGGGCCGCGACGGTGTCGTAGCCTTCCGCCGCCAGCGAGGCGATCATCGCCGAGGTGGCGACCCGGTCGCCCCGGGGCGCGCTGCGGCGCTCGTATTTGCGGGCCATGGATGCGAGGGTCATGCGGGCCTCCCCTGGTCGAGAACGGCGAGCGCCTTGCCCCATTCGTCGGCTTCGACGCGGACAAAATGAGTGATCTCCCGGGTCTCCAGGAAGGGCACGCCCTTGCACATGGTGGTGTCGAAGATGATCGCGCGCGGCTTCGGCGCGGTGACGGCGCGGGCCGCATCGAACGCCGCCACCACGGCGCCCAGATCGTTGCCGTCCACCCGCTGCACATGCCAGCCGAAGGCCGCGAACTTGTCGGTGAGCGGCTCGGCGCTCAGCACCTGGGTCGATGCGTCGTCGGCTTGCTGGTTGTTGAAATCGACCAGGCAGATCAGGTTGTCGAGCTTGTGGTGCGCCCCCGACATGGCGGCCTCCCAGGTCGATCCCTCGCCAAGCTCGCCGTCCGACATCAGGTTGTAGACGAAGGCCGCGCTCTGCTTGCGCTTGAGCCCCAGCGCCATGCCGATGGCGATGCCGAGGCCCTGGCCGAGCGAGCCGCCGGTGATCTCCATCCCCGGCGTGTAGGACGCCATGCCCGACATCGGCATGCGGCTGTCGTCCATGCCATAGGTCTCGAGTTCGTCCTCGGGCAGGATGCCGGCCTCCATCAGCACGGCATAAAGCGCAATGGCATAGTGCCCGATCGAGAGCAGGAACCGGTCGCGGCCCTCCCATTCGGGGTCCTCGGGCCGATACTCCAGCGCGTGGAAATAGGCGGCCGCCAGCACGTCCGAGATGCCGAGCGCCTGGCCGATATAGCCCTGCCCCTGAACCTGGCCCATCAACAGCGCCTTGCGCCGGATGTTCCACGCCCGCTGGGCAAGGGACATGTTGGATGCCGCGCTGAGGCGACGCTCGTCCATCATCGTTTCCTCCAAGGGGTCATGCCGTCTGTTGGAGGATGGATAGCAGCAGACAGCCGGGCCTGTCCTTGCTGAAGGATTAAAGACTTGCGTAGCTCAGCTTCACATCGCGCCGGCCCGGGCGCGCCATGCCGCCCGGGCAGGGCGGTGGCCGGCGACGGGCGACGCAGGTCGGACCCGGGTGCGGGGGGCCGGGATCCCGCGCCACCCCTTGCCGGGGCCGCCCGCCGCCGCCGCCAGCATCGTCCCGCGCCACCCGGACCCTGCCCGCACAGCCCGCGCGGGCCGCACCTCTCAGCGCACCGGGCGCCGCCTCGCGTATCAGGCAGCGCCCGGCCGTTCAGGCGTCGCCGTCAGGCCAGATCGAATCGGTCGGCGTTCATCACCTTGACCCATGCCGACACGAAGTCCGCCACGAACTTCGCCTTGGCATCGTCCTGCGCATAGACCTCGGCCAGCGCCCGCAGTTGCGAGTTCGACCCGAACACCAGATCGACACGGGTGCCGGTCCACTTCAGTGCGCCGGTTGCCCGATCGCGCCCCTCGAACGCCTCGCCCGCCGCCGTCCACACCGTGCCCATGTCGAGCAGGTTGACGAAGAAGTCGTTGCTCAGGACCCCCGGCCGATCGGTGAACACGCCATGCCGGGACTGGTCGTGGTTGGCACCCAGCACCCGCATGCCGCCAACCAGAACGGTCATCTCGGGGGCGGTCAGCGTCAGCAACTGCGCCTTGTCGACCAGAAGCTCCTCGGCCGAGACGGTGTAGTCGCCCTTGAGATAGTTGCGGAAACCATCGGCGATCGGCTCGAGCACCGCGAACGACTCGGCGTCGGTCTGCTCCGCCGTGGCGTCGGTGCGCCCGGGCGCAAAGGGCACCTCGATCTGGTGCCCGGCCGCGCGCGCCGCCTGCTCGATGGCGGCGCAGCCGCCCAGCACGATCAGGTCGGCCAGCGAGACCTGCTTGCCCCCGGACTGGGCCGCGTTGAACGCGGCCCGGACGCCCTCGATCCGGTCCAGCACGCTGGCCAGCCGGGCGGGCTCGTTGACCTCCCAATCCTTCTGCGGGGCAAGCCGGATGCGCGCCCCGTTCGCGCCGCCGCGCTTGTCCGAGCCGCGGAACGTCGCGGCCGAGGCCCAGGCGGTCTGCACCAGGTCGGCCACCGACAGCCCCGAACCCAGCAGCGCCGCCTTCAGGCCGGCGATGTCGGCGGCGTCGATCAGCGGGTGATCGGCGGCGGGGACCGGATCCTGCCAGATCAGATCCTCGGCCGGCACCTCGGCGCCGAGATAGCGGCTCCTCGGCCCCATGTCGCGATGCGTCAGCTTGAACCAGGCGCGGGCAAACGCGTCGGCGAACTGATCGGGGTTCTGGTGGAAACGGCGCGAGATCGGCTCGTAGATCGGATCCATCCGCATCGCCATGTCGGCGGTGGTCATGATGATCGGCACGCGCGTCGACGGGTCGTGCGCAGCCGGCGCCATGTCCGCCTCGGCCATGTTCTTCGGCGTCCACTGCCAGGCGCCGGCGGGGCTTTTCACCAGCTCCCACTCATAGCCGAACAGCACGTCGAAATACCCCGTGTCCCACCGGGTGGGGTTCGGCGTCCAGGCGCCTTCGATGCCGCTGGTGATCGCATCGCCGCCCGTGCCGCTGCCGAACCGGCTCAGCCAGCCCAGGCCCTGCGCTTCGAGCGGCGCGCCCTCGGGCTCGGGGCCGACCAGCGCCGCATCGCCCGCGCCGTGGCACTTGCCGAAGGTGTGGCCGCCGGCGGTCAGCGCCACGGTCTCCTCGTCGTTCATCGCCATGCGCGCGAAGGTCTCGCGGATGTCGCGGCCCGAGGCGACCGGGTCGGGCTTGCCGTTCGGGCCTTCGGGGTTCACATAGATCAGGCCCATCTGGACGGCTGCGAGCGGGTTCTCAAGCTCGCGATCGCCGCTGTAGCGCGCATCGCCCAGCCAGGTGTCCTCGGCGCCCCAGTAGATGTCCTCCTCGGGCTCCCAGATGTCCTCGCGCCCGCCGCCAAAGCCGAAGGTCCTGCCGCCCATCGACTCGATGGCGCAGTTGCCGGCCAGGATCATCAGGTCGGCCCACGAGATGCTGTTGCCGTATTTGCGCTTGATCGGCCACAACAGCCGGCGCGCCTTGTCGAGGTTCGCGTTGTCGGGCCACGAGTTGAGCGGCGCAAAGCGTTGCGTGCCGGACGAGGCGCCGCCGCGTCCGTCGCCGGTGCGGTAGGTGCCGGCGCTGTGCCAGGCCATGCGGATGAACAGCGGCCCGTAATGGCCGTAATCGGCCGGCCACCACGGCTGGCTGTCGGTCATCAGCGCCACCAGATCCCGCTTCAGCGCCTTCAGGTCCAGCTTCTCGAACGCCTCCGCATAGCCGAACGCCGCGCCCATGGGATTGGGCAGCGACGAATTCTGATGCAGGATGCGCAGGTTCAGCTGGTTTGGCCACCAGTCCCGGTTCGACTTGACCCCAAGGGTCGCGTGCGCGTGCATGACCGGGCACTTGCCCGCGGTCGCGGCGTCATTTCCGTCCATATCTCTCTCTCCGATCGTGGCTGCGCTGTCAGGACTGGGCGCGGGAAACCGATCTCACATAATCCCAGCGGTAATCCAGGTCGCTCATGTGCGCGAAGATGACGCGGCCGGCGCATGGATCAACCCCCTCGCACCGGGCCGATGGCCCCTCGCCCGCCCGACGCGGGACCCGGGGCGCGCCAAGGGGCGGCACGGATCGCGGCAAGTGGTGCGGCCGTGACCGCCGCGGCAATGGTGCGTGACGACTGTGGAATCGGTTCCTCCGCGCATCGCGTGCGATGGTTATAGCGGACCTCGCGCTGTGCCTTAAGCGGAATGCGCCGATTTTCGCAACGGCATCGCAGCCCCCCGGCCGCCACGCGGCTAGGGCATCACGACCGACGGCAGCCAGGTCGCAATCTGCGGGATGTAGGACACCAGGACCAGCACAATGACATTGGTCAGCAGGAACGGCAGGATCGCGATCACCACCGGCGTCAGCGGCAGCCGCGCGATGCCGGCGCAGACGAACAGGCAGACCCCCACCGGCGGCGTGGTCAGCCCGATCATCAGGTTGAGCACGGCAAAGGTCGCGAAATGCAGCGGGTCGATCCCGACCGCCTGCGCCAGCGCCAGCAGCGGCACGAACAGGATGATCAGCGCCGCGATCGTCTCCATGAACATGCCGACGAACAGCAGCAGCAGGTTGATCAGCAGGATCACCAGAAACTTGTTGTCGGTCAGCGACAGCACGCGGTCAGCAATCGCCTGCGGGATGTGCTCGGACACCAGGATCCAGCCAAACACATTGGCAAAGCCCACCAGCGCCAGGATGCCGGCGGCCGAGGTCGCGCTGTCGACCACGATGCCCGGCACCGCGCGGATCGGCAGCTCGCGATAGACGAAGGCGCCGACGACGAAGGCGTAGACGCTGGCGATGACCGCCGTCTCGGTCGGCGTCGCCAGCCCCGAGAGCAGCCCGTAGATGATCAGGAAGGTCATCGCGATCGCCCAGACCGCGCCGCCGAACGCCTGCACGACCTCGGCCCAGCCCTGCCAGGGCTGGCGCGGAAAGCCCTTGCGCACCGAGATGATGTAGCAGGTGACCATCATCGCGAGGCCCATCAGGATCCCCGGCACGGCGCCCGCCAGGAACATCCGCCCGACCGAGATGCCGGACAGGGCGCCGACGATGATCATCGGCACGCTGGGCGGGATGATGGGCCCCACGGTCGACGAGGCAGCGGTGACCGCGGCCGAGAAATCAGCCGGATAGCCCGCCTTCTTCATGCCCGGTATCAGCACGCCGCCGATCGAGGCGGCATCGGCCACCGCGGTCCCGGTGATGCCGCCGAACAGCATCGAGGCGGCGATGTTGGTCAGCCCCAGCCCGCCGCGAATCCAGCCGACCAGCGCGTTGGCGAAGCGGATGATGCGGTGGGTGATCCCGCCGCGGTTCATCAGATTGCCCGCCAGGATGAAGCCGGGGATCGACAGCAGCACGAAGACATCCATGCCCGCATACATCTTCTGCGGCATCACCACCGGCGGGATCCCCGCCAGGAACAGATAGGCGAGCGACGCGAGCCCCAGCGTGACCGCAACCGGAATACCGAGCGCGAGCCCCGCGACGAACACCGAGAACAGCACCGCGACATCCATCGGCTCAGTCCTCGGCGCGCGCGTCGGGGGTGCCGTCCTCGGCCCCGCTCAGCATGCCGACCACGCGCAGCGCCGCGAACAGGGCCAGCAGCGCCAGCATCAGCCAGACAGTGACATGGGCGAAATCCATCCGCAGCCCCAGCGCGGGCGCACGCTGCATCGCGCCGATCGCGACGAACCTCCAGGCATGCGGCAGCAGATACAGCGCAAGCCCCGCCGTCGCGCCCGCCGCGATCAGCCGAAACAGCCAGGCGGCCCGGACCGGCAGCGCGGCGACGATCACGTCGACATTGACCAGATCGCCGCTGCGCAAGGCAAGGCCCGCGCCGAACGCGATCAGGTAGAGCAGCGCGAAGCGCGTGAGTTCCTCGGTCCAGACCGGCGAGACGCCCAGCGTGCGCCCCGCCACCTGGATCAGCACCGCCGCGCACAGCACGGCAAACGACAAGCCCGCACCCAGCCGGGCCACGGCGATCAGCAGCATCGTGACGCGTCGCACATGGCGCATGGCCGGGCCTCCCTGATGAGCGGGCCGGCGCCGCCCGGTCGCGGCGCCGGCCCCAATGTCGGCGTATCCGCCCGGGATCACTGGGCGAACAGGCCCTCGACGATCGGCTTGATCTCGTCGCTGACATTGGCCAGCACGGCATCCTTGGCCTTCGCCTGGAAGGCCGCGCCATCGACCTCGACGAAGGTCATGCCCTTCGCCTCGAGGAAGGCGCGGTCGTCGGCAAGGCTTTTCGCGAACAGCGTGCGCTCGAACGCCTGGGCGCGCCTTGCCGCCTCCAAGACCGCGGCCTGGTCCTCGGCCGGCAGCTTCTGCCAGGTGCTCTCGGCGATGGTCAGGTAGATCCACGACCGCACATGGTCGGTCAGGTTCACATACTTCTGCACTTCGTGGAAACTGGCCGAGCGGATCAGCGCGAGCGGGTTCTCCTGCGCCTCGATCGTGCCGTTCTGCAGCGAGGTGAACACCTCCGAGAACGCCATCGGCCCCGGATTGGCCCCCAGCGCCGACCACACGCTGATGAACAGCGGCACGTTCGGCACGCGCATCTTCAGGCCCGCCAGATCCTCGGGTTTCGTGATCGGGCGGTTCGACGTCAGGTCGCGCGGCCCGCGGGCGAAATAGGCGATCGGGCGGACCTGCACCTTCTCGATGATCTGTTGCCGGATCTGTTCGCCGATCTCGCCCGAGGCGACCTGATCCATGTGCTCGATCGACTTGTAGGCATAGGGGATCGCCAGCAGCGCGGCCTTCGGCGCCCAGTTTTGCAGCGACTCGCCGGTAATGGTCATGTCGACGGTGCCAAGCTGCATGCCGTTGATCAGGTCGATCTCCTTGCCCAGCGACTCGTTGGGAAAGACCTCGACGGTGATCCGGCCGCCGGTCAGCGCCGCAAGCTCCTCGCCGAACCTGACCGAGGCGAGGTGCCAGGGGTTCTCCTGGTTGGCCAGGTGCCCCAGCTTCAGGGTCAGCGCCTGGGCCGCCGCGGGCAGGCCCACCAGCCCCACGACGGCGGCGGCGGCGGCAAGGCCCCTGAGGTTTCCGATGAACGTCATGGTGTGTTTCCTCCTTGTATCGGTTTGGTGACGGACCCGGGGGTGTCCCCGTCCCGCAGGTCGAAGACGTCGGGATTGGCGCGGACGATTTCGGGCAGATCGTTCAGCACCTCGCGCAGATGCGTGCGGATGCAGGCCTCGGCCCGGGCGGGATCGGCGGCGGCGATCGCCTCGACCAGCGCCGCGTGCTGCGCGACCAGCTTGTCGGTCGGAAAGGTTTTCAGCGCGAGAAAGCGCACACGGTCCATCTGCGACTTCAGGCCCTCGATCAGCTTCCAGGCGCCGGCCTTGCCGGCCCAGCTGGCCAGCCTGCGGTGGAAGGTCTCGTCGAGGCCGATGAACGCGCCGGGCGGGCGAGTGCCGGCCGCGCGCTGCTGCGCGATCTGGGCGCGCAGGTCCGCGATCATCGCGGGATCGGGTTGGGCGGCCAGCAGCTTGACGATGTCCGCCTCGATCGCCTCGCGCAGGAAACGCGCGTCCAGCACGGCGGCATAGTCGATCCTGGTGATCAGCGTGCCGCGCTGCGGCCGGATCGCCAGCAGCCCCTGCTCGGCCAGCTTGATGAAGGCTTCGCGCACCGGTTGGCGGCTGACCGAATAGACCCGCGCGATCTCGGATTCCGAGACCCGGTTGCCCGGCTTCAGGTCGTTGCGGATGATGCGGTTGCGCAGGATCCGATAGATCTGCGGCGTGATCGGCTGCGCCTGGTCCAGCATCCGGTCCGGTGCGGTGTCGCCGAGCATGATTCCCCCTTACGCAATGCCGATCTATCATACTACCATACTAGTCAGCAACCGACTCCGATGCTATGGCTGCACCCACGGTGAGTCCC
>JAVVFE010000031.1:0-6050 GCA_032251175.1 Thermohalobaculum sp. | reverse complement strand
CATCACAGGCGCCGGCATCACGGGCGCCGGGATCAGGGGGGGCAGGCATGAAGCAGACATGGCGCTGGTTCGGACCGAAAGACCTGGTGTCGGTCGACGACGCGCTGCAGGCCGGGGCGCAGGGCATCGTCTCGGCGCTGCATCACCTGCCGGCCGGCGCCGTCTGGCCGCCCGCCGAGATCGCGCGCCGCCAGCGCGAGATCGCGACGATGACCGATGGCGCGCCCTCGGGCCTCGCCTGGGACGTGGTCGAAAGCCTGCCGGTGTCCGAGGCCATCAAGACCCAGCGCGGCGACTGGCGCGCGCATCTCGCCGCCTATCGCGACAGCCTGCGCCACCTCGCGGCGGCGGGGATCGAGGTGATCTGCTACAACTTCATGCCGGTGCTGGACTGGACCCGCACCGATCTTTCCTGGCGCCTGCCGAACGGCGCCCGGTGCATGCGCTTCGACCTGACCGACTTCGCGGTGTTCGACCTCCATGTGCTGGGGCGCCCGGGTGCTGCGGCCGACTACGACGAGGCGCTGCGCGACGCGGCCGCGCGCCGGCTGGGCCAGCTCGGCGCCGACGACCTCGACCGGCTCGCGCGCAACGTGGTGTTCGGCCTGCCGGGCGCGGCCGCGAGCTTCACGCTCGACGATGTCCGGGCGCATCTGGCCGACTATGCCGCGATCGGCGAGGACCGGCTGCGCCGGCACCTGGTCGACTTCCTGTCCGAGGTGGCGCCGGTCGCCGAAGACCTCGGCCTGCGGCTGTGCTGCCACCCCGACGACCCGCCCTTCCCGTTGCTGGGCCTGCCCCGGATCATGTCGACCGAGGCGCAGTACCGGCAGGTGCTGGCGGCGGTCGACAGCCCCGCCAACGGCATCACGCTGTGCTCGGGCTCGCTCGGCGCGCGGCCGGACAACGACCTGCCGGGGATGATGCGCCGGCTCGGCGACCGGGTGCATTTCCTGCACCTGCGCAACGTCACGCGCGAGGGCACGGCCATCCGCGGCTCGTTCCACGAGGCCGAGCATCTGGGCGGCGATACCGACATGGTCGCCCTGGTCGAGGCGGCGCTCGGCGAGGAAGCCCGCCGCAGGGCCACCGGGCGCGCCGACTGGTCGATCCCGTTCCGCCCCGATCACGGCCAGGACATCCTCGACGATCTCGGCCGCCGGGCGCAGCCCGGCTACCCCTCGATCGGGCGGCTCAAGGGCCTGGCCGAACTGCGCGGCATCATCGCGGCGCTGGGGCCGCGCGTCAGCGCATGACCGGGCGGCTGCGCACGCTCGCGGGGTTGCCGGACGGGGTCGCGCGGCCCGCCTATGTGCCGGCAGCGCACGGGCCGGGGATCGTCCATCTCGGCCTCGGCGCGTTCCACAAGGCACATCAGGCGGTCTATACCGACGATGCGCTGGCGGCTGCCGGCGGCGACTGGCGCATCGTCGGCGTCAGCCTGCGCAGCGCCCAGCCCGCGCGCGCGCTCACGCCCCAGAACGGGCT
This sequence comes from Thermohalobaculum sp., assembly GCA_032251175.1. Lineage (GTDB taxonomy): Bacteria > Pseudomonadota > Alphaproteobacteria > Rhodobacterales > Rhodobacteraceae > Thermohalobaculum. The sequence goes on along the minus strand of JAVVFE010000031.1, from coordinate 4,562 downwards.
TTTCACGGTGATCGCGCGCGGCGCCGGGGGCAGCCGGGCGCGGGTGATCGGCGCGCTCGCCCGGGCGCTCCATCTCGGCACCGACCGCCCGGCGGTGCTGGCGGCGCTGTGCGACCCGGCGACCCGCATCGTCTCGCTCACCGTCACCGAAAAGGGCTACGGCATCGACCGCACGACCGGCGGCATCGACCGGGCGCACCCGGCCATCGCCGCCGACCTCGCCACGCCGGACGCGCCGCACGGGGTCGCGGGGCTGCTGGTCTGGGCGCTCGGCCGGCGCCGCGCCGCAGGGGTCGCGCCCTTCACCGTGCTGTGCTGCGACAACCTGCCGGACAACGGCCGCCTGGTGCGCGGCCTTCTGGTCGATTTCGCCCGCGCCGCCGCCCCGGAGCTTGCCGATCACATCGCGCGCGACGTGGCCTTCCCGGCGACGATGGTCGATCGCATCACCCCGGCGCAAGACCCCGGCACGGGCGATCTCGCCACCGCCCTGATCGGGCGCCGCGACGCGGCCGCGGTCGAGACCGAGCCGTTCCGGCAGTGGGTGATCGAGGACCGCTTTCCCACCGGCCGCCCGACCTGGGAGGCGGGCGGCGCGCTGTTCGTGGCCGATGTGCGGCCGTTCGAGGCGATGAAGCTTCGCATGCTCAACGGCACGCATTCGATGCTGGCCTATGCGGGCTTTCTCGCCGGTCACGCCTTCGTCCGCGACGCGATGGCCGACACCGCGCTGGCCGCTCTGGTCGGGCGCCATCTCGGCGCTGCGGCGGCGACGCTCGCCCCCCTGCCCCGCCTCGACCTCGGCGCCTATGCCGAGGCGCTGCGCGCGCGTTTCGCGAACCCGCATCTGGCGCATGCGACCTCGCAGATCGCCATGGACGGTTCCGAGAAGATGCCCCAGCGCATCTTCGCGCCGGCCGCCGCGGCGCGCCTGCGCGGCCAGCCGCCCGATGCCTTCGCCTTCGCCGCCGCGGCCTGGATCCGCTACCTCACCGGGCGCAGCGATGCCGGCGCGCCCTACGACATGCGCGACCCGCGCGAGGCCGTGCTGCGGGCCTGCGTCGCGGACGGGGCTGCCCCGCACGAGATGGTCGCCCGGCTGCACGCGCTGCCGGGGCTCGTCGGCCCCGACCTCGCCGCCGATCCGGACTGGACCACGGCCGTCGCCCGGCGCCTTGCCCTCATGCGCGACCGCGGCATGCGGGCCGCGATCGCGGCCGAGGCGGCCGCGCTCTGACCGCGGCAGCCCCGCGCGCGCCGGGCGGACGGGGGAATTCACTCGGGCAGCGTGACCTCGAACTTGATCGAGGAATACCACGCCGCCAGATCGGCGATCTCCTGGTCGGTCAGGTCCTGGGCGATCACCGACATGATCTCGTGCACCCGCTTGCCGGACCGGAACGCCTTGAGCTGGGTCTCGAGATAGACCGAACTCTCGCCCGCGATGTGCGGCGCGATCGGGATCTTGGCGACCCCGTCGATGCCATGGCACACGGCGCATTGCTTCGCGCGCGCCTTGCCGGCGGCGGCATCGGCCGCCGCGGCGGGCTGCCATGGGGCGACAAGGGCAAGCACGGCCAGGCCGGCGGGCAGGCGTCGAAAGGCTGGGGTCATCATCGCTCCCGAAACTCGGATCGGCGGGGGCCAGCGACCCCCACCCCATTCCTCCTCCCCCACGCGGGGGGAGGGGGCCGCGTCATGGCGCAGTCAGCGCCTCAACCGCCGGTATAGGCGATGCGGTAGAGCGCGCCGGCCAGATCGTCCGAGACGATCAGCGAGCCGTCGGGCAACTGCGCGACATCGACCGGCCGGCCCAGATACTCGCCGTTCGCGTTCAGCCAGCCTTCGGCGAAGGGCTCCATCGTCGCCGAGCCGTCCTCGGCGATGAAGGTCACCATCACCCGCGCGCCCACCGGGTTGACGCGGTTCCACGAGCCGTGCTGCGCCGAGAAGATCGCGTTGCGGTATTTCGCCGGGAACTGCTTGCCGGTGTAGAACATCATGCCCAGGTCGGCGCCGTGGGCCACGGTCTCGACCGCCGGCATCGTCACCTCGACTGGCACGTCCTGCCCCTCGTATTCCTTGGTCCGCACCGAGCCGCCGCCATACCAGGGATGGCCGAAATGCTGGCCCATCGCGGTCTGGTGGTTCAGCTCGCCCGGCGGGATTTCCTCGCCCATGCCGTCGACCTGGTTGTCGGTGAACCACAGCTCGCCGGTTTTCGGGTCGAAATCCTGCCCGACCGAGTTGCGCACGCCGACGGTATAGACCTCGCGCCCGGTGCCGTCGGTGTTCATGCGGATGATGCCGCCCATGCCGACCTCGCGGTAGAGGTCGAGCTTCTCGGGCGGCGAGACGTTGAACGGCTGGCCCAGCGAGATGTAGAGCTTGCCATCGGGGCCGATGTCGCAGACCCGCGCGGTGTGGTTGTAGCTCGCCTCGTCGGGCGGGATCAGGTTGCCTTCGGCGACCACGTTGAAGGCCGCGACATCGGGGCTTTCGTAGAAGAACTCGGCCGCCGGAAATACCAGCACGCGGTTCTGCTCGGCGATGAACAGGAAGCCGTCCTTCGAGAAGCACGGCCCGTTCGGGATGACGAAGTCGAGCGAGGGCGCGAAGTCCTTCACCTCGTCGGCCACCCGGTCCTTGTTGCGGTCGGTCACGGCCCAGACCTTGGTCTTGCGCGTGCCGACGATGGTCACGATGCCCTGCGGCCCGACCGCGATATGGCGCGCATCCGGCACCAGCGCATAGAGCGAGATCTCGAAGCCCGCGGGCAGCTTGATCGACTTCAGCGTCTCGCGGATCTGGTCGGCCTGCGCGCCGTTCTGGTCGATGACGGTGAAGTCGGCGACGCCGGTGGTCTTGAACTGCCCCAGCTTCTCGAGGTTCGACTGCGCGGCGGCCGGCACGACCGCCACGGCGGCCAACGCGGTCGCCGCCAGCAACGATTTCAGCATGGTCTCCTCCCTGATCGGCGGGCGTGTCCCTGACTGCCCGTCCTACGACACTAGAACGCAGAATCGGCGGTCAGTAAAGCAGACCAATCGAGCCAATCCTGCGGCCCCCGCCCCGGCGCGCGCCGATCCGGCCCGCCGGGCGGCGCCCGCGGCGCTCAGGCCGGGCGCCCGGCCGGGGCCTGCGGGCCATAGCCGGCAAAGGCCTCCAGCGCCTCGTCGATCTCGGCCCGGCCCAGAATGACCGGCTCGCCCAGGCTCAGGGCGGTGCAGTATTGCCGCGCCAGCGCCTCCAGCTCGATGGCGCGCCACATCGCCCGGCCCAGGCTCTCGCCCAACACGATCATGCCGTGATTGGCCAAGAGGCAGGCCGTGCGCCCCGCCATCGCCGCGACCGCCAGATCGGCGAGGGCGGCCGAGCCGAAGCGCGCATAGCCCGCACAGCGCACCGTGTCGCCGCCGAAGGCCGCCACCATGTAGTGGCAGGCCGGGATCTCGCGCCGCAGGATGGCCAGCGTCGTGCAATGGGTGGGATGGGCATGGACCACCGCCTCGGCATCGGGCCGCGCGCTGAGCAGCCGCTGGTGAAAACGCCATTCGGTCGAGGGCTTCAACGGCCCCTCCCACGCGCCCTCGGCGTCGTCCAGCGCGACCGAGGCGATCATGCCGGGCTCCATCGTCTCGTAGGGCACGCCCGAGGGCGTGATCAGCATCCGTGCGCCCAACCGCGCCGAGATGTTGCCCGAGGTCCCCTGATTGATCCCGCTCGCGTTCATTTCGCGGGCCCGCGCCACGATCTCGCGCCGCAGGGCTTTCTCGCACTTCTTCATCACCGGTCCCTTTGCCGTGCCAGGGCGCGAGACTGCGCCGCGCCGGCCGCCTGGGCAAGGGCAACGGCGCAGGTGCCATCGTGGCTGATACCAGCCTGCATCGGCTGCCTTCCCACCGTCGCCACCACCGCGCGCCCCGGCCCTCGAGCCGGGGCCCCGAGGGACCCCGCGCGGCGCCCGTTCGGTCGCAGCGCCCCCGCTCCCGGCCCATCGGCGCAGGCGTCGCCGCCGCCGCACTCCGGTATCAGGCGGCGATGGCGGCACCGGCGGCAATCAGCGCCTCGATCTCGGCCGGCGCATAGCCCGCCTCGGCCAGCACCTCGCGGGTGTGCTGGCCCAGCAGCGGCGCGGGCCGGGTCGCGCCCCCCGGCGTGGCCGAGAACTTCACCGGCAGCCCGATCGCCTCGACCCGGCCGGCAACCGGGTGGTCGGTCGCCACCACCATCTCGCGCGCCCGGGTCTGCGGGTCGGCATGCATCTGGCACACATCGAGCACCGGCCCCGCCGGCAGCCCGCCGGCATCGAACGCGGCCAGCCAGTCGGCGGTGGGGCGCGTGCGCAGGATGGCGTTGAGCGCCGCCTCCAGTTCGGCCCGGTGCGCCATCCGGTCGGGGTTGGTGGCGAAGCGCGGATCGGCCGCGAGCCCGGGCGCGCCGAGGATCGCCACCAGCCGTTCCCAGTTGCGCTGGTTGGCGGCGCCCACGTTCACCCAGCCATCGGCCGTCTCGAATGCCTGATAGGGCGCGTTCAGCGGATGCGCCGAGCCCATCGGCCC
>JAVVFE010000030.1:0-14789 GCA_032251175.1 Thermohalobaculum sp. | reverse complement strand
GCCCTGCATCAGCCCAGCCTGCGCCGCGGCGAGGCGGGCGAGCGTGACCAGCGTCTCGGCCAGAACCGGGTTCGCCTTCTGCGGCATGGTCGACGAGCCGCCACCTTCGCCCGCCGCCATCTCGGCGATCTCGGAGCGGCCCATCACGATCAGGTCAGCGCCGATCCGGCCGAGCAGGCCCGACACCATGGCGAGCCAGTTGGCGAGTTCCACAAGCCCGTCGCGCTCGGTCCCCCAGGGTTTCGCGGGGGCGTGAAGGTCAAGCTCGGCCGCAAGCGCGTCGATCGCCGCCGGGCCCTGCGCGCCCAGGATCGAGAGATTCCCCGAGGCGCCGCCAAGCTGCACCACCAGAAGCCGCGGCCGCATCTGCCCCAGCCGCTCGCGGCAGCGCGCAAGCGGCGCGAGCCAGGCGGCGATGCGCAGCCCCAGCGTCGTGGGCGTTGCGATCTGCGAGCGGGTGCGCCCGGCCATCGCGAGGCCCGCATGGCGCGCGGCCTCGGCCGCAAGCCGGTCCACCAGCCGATCCAGCCGGTCGCCGAGGATGTCGAGGATCGCGCCGAGCCGCAGCACCAGCCCGGTATCCATCGCGTCCTGCGAGGTCGCACCCCAATGCACATAGGCGCCATGCGGCGCGCCCACCGCCGCGCGCAGCGCCTTGACCAGCCCCGGCACCGGCACGCCCGCCGCCGCCGTTCCGGCCGCGAGATCGCCGGGGGCGATGCTGACCTGCTGCAACGCCGCCGCGATCGCCGGCCCCGCCGCGGCCGGGATGACGCCGAGCCGCGCCTCGACCACCGCCAGCGCCGCCTCGAAGCGGATCAGCGCGGCGACCTGCGCCTCGGCCGACAGGTGGGCCGCGACCTCGCCGTCGCCGTAGAGCCCCGCCAGCAGCGGGTCGTCCGCCACCCCCGCCCCGGTCACCCCCGCCACCTCAGGCCGCGGGCCTGAGGCCGAGGATCGCGCGGGCCTGCGCCACGCTCGCGACCGGGCGCCCGTGCTTCCCGCACAACTCGACCGTGCGCCGCACCAGCGCCGCGTTCGAGGGCGCGAGCGTGTCGCGGTCGAGGCGCACATTGTCCTCGAGCCCGGTGCGGCAATGCCCGCCGGCAGCGATGCACCACTCGTTCAGCGTGAGTTGGTGGCGCCCGATCCCGGCCGCGCACCATTCGGCATCGGGGCTCAGGCGCTTGACGGTGTGGACGTAGAAGTCGAACACCTCGCGGTCCACCGGCATGGCGTTCTTCACCCCCATCACGAACTGGATATACAGGCTGCCGGGAAGCCGCCCGTCGCGGTTCATCGCCGCCGCCTGGAAGATGTGGCTGAGGTCGAACGCCTCGATCTCGGGCTTGATCGCATAGGTCCGCATCTCGGAGGCGAGCCAGTCCACCAGATCGGGTGGGTTCTCGTAGACGCGCGTGGGGAAGTTGTTCGACCCCACCGTCAGCGAGGCCATGTCGGGGCGCAGCCCCAGCATGCCGCCCCGCGCCGCGCCCGCGCCCGAGCGCCCGCCGGTCGAGAACTGCACGATGATGCCGGGGCAGTGCTTCTCCAGCCCCTCCTTCAGGCGGGCGAACTTCTCGGGGTCCGAGGTCGGGGTCTCGTCGTCGTTGCGCACATGGCAATGGACGATCGAGGCGCCGGCCTCGAACGCCTCGTGGGTCGATTCGACCTGCTCGGCGATGCTGATCGGCACGGCGGGGTTGTCGGCCTTGCGCGGCACCGACCCCGTGATCGCGACGCAGATGATGCAGGGCTTGGTCATGGCGGCCTCCTCAGATGTCGAAGAACACGGTCTCGCGATCGCCTTGCAGGTGGATGTCGAAGCGATAGCGCCCGGGGGCGGTGCGCTCGGCGATCAGGGTCGCGCGGCGGTGCGCCTGCTCGATCAGGTTCAGCACGGGGTCGGCGGCATTGGCCTCGGTCTCGTCACCGAAATACATCCGCGTCTGCAACCCGACATTGATGCCGCGCGCGACGATCCACAGGCTCAGATGCGGCGCCATCATGCGGTTGCTGCGGCCCTTGACCGCGCCCGGCTTGACCGTCGCCACCGACCAGCGGCCGGTGTCGAAGTCGGAAATCACCCGGCCCCAGCCGCGGAAGCCGTCCTCGACCTCAGCCGCGCGGGGGTCGGCGGGGTGGGGATGGATGCCGGCGGCGTTGGCCTGCCAGGTCTCGATCAGCACATCCTTCATCGGCGCGCCGGTGCCGTCGAACACCGTGCCCTCGATCTCGATGCGCTCGCCCGCAGCATTCGGCCCGGCGATGTCGCGGCCAAGCTCGGTCTCGAAGATCTCGAACCCCGCGGCACCGGGCGCGAGCCCGATATGGACATAGGGCCCGGCCGTCTGCGACGGGGTTTCCTTCAGGTAGTCAAGCGGCTGCACCATGGCTCAGTTCCCCTCCAGCCGGTTCTCGAACAGCGTCGAGCGGCGCCCGCGCAGCACGATGTCGAACTTGTAGGCAAGGCAGTCGAGCGGCACGGCCGCGTTCATGTCGAGCGGCGCGATCAGGCTGTCGATCGCGCGCGCATCAGGGATGGTGGTGACGATCGGGCAGCGGTGGATCAGCGGGTCGCCCTCGAAATACATCTGGGTGATGAGGCGCTGGATGAAGCCCGAGCCGAACACCGACACATGGATATGCGCCGGGCGCCAGTTGTTCACCCAGTTGCGCCACGGATAGGCGCCGGGCTTGACCGTGCGGAAGAAGTAGCGCCCCTCGGCATCGGTCAGCGCCCGGCCGCAGCCGCCGAAATTGGGGTCGATGGGGGCGAGATAGGTGTCCTTCTTGTGCCGGTAGCGCCCGCCGGCATTGGCCTGCCAGACCTCGACCAGCGTGTTCGGCACCGGGCGCGCGTTCTCGTCCAGCACCCGGCCGTGGACGATGATGCGCTCGCCCACCGGCTCGCCGCCATGGGCGTAGTTGCGGATCAGGTCGTGGTCCAGCGGCCCGATGTCGCGCGGCCCGAAGGTGGGCCCGGTCACCTCGGACAGCGACTGTTGCAGCGACAGGAGCGGCAGGCTGGGCGAGCGCGCCACGCTGGTCTTGTAGTCGCGCGCATAGGCCGGCGGGTGCCAGGTGCGGTCGCGCTGGAAGAATTCGTCGGTCGGTCGGTTCATCGTCTCTCTCCCCTGTGCCGGGCTCGTGGATCTTGGGCGCGTCACCGGCGCGGCACCGCCGGATGACGCGACAGCCGCGCCTGGGCTGCCAGCCGGATCGGCGCGTTCGGCGCGCCGAAGCCGCGATAGCCCTCGCGGCAGACCACCTCGAAGAAGAAGCGGTCGGCGAAGACGCGGGTATAGACCTGGTAATACGCGCCCTGCTCGTCCTCGTCATAGAGGATGTCGAGCGCGCGCAGTTTCGCGCTCAGTTCGGGGGCGAGGTCGAAGCGCGCCTCGAGGTCGTCGTAATAGTTCTCGGGGATCGGCAGCGGCTCGAGGCCGGCGGCACGCATCCGGCGCGCGGCCTCGAAGATGTCGCCGGTCGCGAAGGCGATGTGCTGCACGCCCGCACCGAAGAACTCGTTGATGAAGCGGCTCGACTGGGTCTGGCGCGCCTGGCTCGCGTTCAGCGCGATCTGCACGGCGCGGTCGGGGGTCAGCAGCACCTCGCTCTCGACCAGTCCCGCGGGATCGACCACGTCGACCTGCGGGGTTTTGGAAAGCCCCATGATCGCGCGGTAGAACAGCCGCCAGCCGGGCATCTCCTCGAAGAACACCGATTGCGCGATGTGATCGATGCGCGCGAGGCCGGCGTCCTCCCCCTCGCCGTCGACCGGCTCGAACTCGACCTCCCACACGCGGCCCAGCGGCCCCTTGCGGTCGAGGAAATAGATCAGCGCCCCGCCCACGCCGCGGATCGCGGGGATTTCCAGCTCGCCGGGGCCGACCGGCTGGCGGAAGGACTGCGCCAGCAGCGCCTCGGCGCGGTCCATCTGGGCGGCGGCGTCCTCGACCCACAGCCCGATCGCCGCGACCGATGGCCCGTGCGTGATGTAGTGCGAATGCGCGAAGCCGTCGGTCTCGGTGTTGATGACCAGATTGATGTCGCCCTGCCGCCACCAGGCGACGTCCTTGGCTCGGTGCTGGCCCGCGTGGCGGAAGCCGAGGGCTGCGAACAGGCGGGCGAGGTCTTCGGCCTCGGCCTCGGACACCGCGAATTCGATGAAGGCCACGCCCTCGGCCTTCGGCGCCGGCGGCAGGGCGCGCCCGCCGCGGGTGCGCCCGGTCATGGCGATGATCGAGCGTTCGCCGTCGCGCGCGATCTGGCGGGGCGAGGCCATGCGGAAGCGGTCGTTGAAGATCTCGTGGCTCAGCCAGCCATCATAGCCGGTGTCGGCCAGCGCCGCCATGAAGCCCGCGATATCAAGATCGCCCTGCCCGGGGAAGCAGCGGAAATGCCGCGACAATTGCAGCAGGTCCATGTCGATCTTCGGCGCGTCGGCAACCTGCACGAAGCTGATCCGGTCGGCCGGGATCGAGCGCATCGGGTCCAGCGGATAGCCGGGCGCGAGCGTGTGGTAGCTGTCGAGGATGATGCCGACCGACCCATGATCGGCCCGGCGCACCACTTCCCAGGCGTCGCGGTAGTCGCGGATATGGACGCCCCAGGCGAGCGCCTCGAAGCCCACTTCGACGCCGAAGCCTTCGGCAATCTCGCCCAGTTCGCGCAGGTCGGCGGCGGCGCGGTCGATGCCGCCCAGCGCATGCGGCGAGACGTTCGAACACACCAGCACGCGGGGCGCGCCCAGCTCGTTCATCAGCGCGAACTTGCGACGGGCCCGCTCGAAGCCGCGGGCGCGGCGGGGCTCGGGCATCCCCTCGAAGTCGCGGAACGGCTGGAACGCCACGATCTCGAGCCCGAGGTCGCGCACCATGCGGCCGACGTCCGACGGGCTGCCGTCATGGGCCAGGATGTCGGCCTCGAAGATCTCGACCCCCTCGAACCCCGCAGCCGCCGCTGCCTCGAGCTTCTCGCGCAGCGTGCCGCCCAGCGAGACGGTGGCAATGGAACTGCGCATCACGCGTCCTCGGGCTCGGCCAGCGCGGCGCGCAGCCGGGCCTGGTCGAGCGGGCGGCCGACGAAGATGTCCCAGGCATCGACGCCCTGGTAGAAGAACAGCTCGTAGCCCGAGATGATGGTCAGCCCCTCGGCCGCGGCGTCCAGCAGGAACCGGGTGTCGACCGGGGTGTAGACCGCATCGAACGCCCACGTCGCCCCCGCCATCAGCGCAGCCGGCAGGGGCGTGCCCTCGTAGCCGACCATGCCGACGGGGGTGCAGTTGATCAGCCCCGCAGCCCCCTTCGCCGCCACCGCCGGGTCGGCCGTGACCATGACCGCAAGATCGGTGCGCGCGGCGCGCAACGCCTCGGCCAGCGCCTCGGCCTTCGGCAGGTCGCGCTCGACGATGCGGATGTCCCGCAGGCCCAGCGCGATCAGCCCGAACGCCACCGCCTTGCCCACGCCGCCCGCGCCGATCATGCAGACCGGGCCGGGCGCGGCATCGCCCCGCACGCGGCGGTATCCGGCGACAAAGCCCGAATAGTCGGTGTTGAAGCCCTTCGGCCCATCGGGCGTGAAGATCACGGTGTTGACCGCCCCGATCGCGCGCACCAGCGGGTCGTCGATGGTGACCTTCGCCGCCGCGCGCTCCTTGTAGGGGTAGGTGATGTTGATGCCGCGGAAGCCGCGCGCGGCGCAGCCCGCGAACACCGCGTCGAAATCGGCGCCCATGTCCTTCGGGACCAGCCGGTCATAGGCCACGTCGAGGCCGCAGAGCGCGCCCGCCAGACGGTGCAGGCGCGGCGCCTGCGAGCGGGCGATGTTGTCGCCGATCAGGCCAAGCTGGACATCGGGCATCGGTCTCGCCCCTCCTTCGGGCATTCAGGTCCGCTCGCGGCGGCGCGGCCACAGCGGCGTCTGGCTGAGGAAGATCAGCACGACCGCCAGCAGCAGCACCGCCGACAGCGGGCTGGTGATCAGGTTGAGGAAGAAAACGGGCAGGCTCTCCTGCTCCGAGATGATCGCCCGGCGCCAGTTCTCGTCGATCAGCCGGCTCAGGATCACGCCCAGGATCACCGGGCCGACCTGATAGCCGTAGATCTTCATGAAGTAGCCCAGCACGCCGAAGGCCAGCATCCAGTAGACATCGCTGACCGAGTTGTTGACCGCATAGGCGCCCACCACCGACAGCAGCAGGATCAAGGGGATCAGCACGCCGCGCGGGCATTCGACGATCTTGGTGAACAGCCGGATGCCGGTCAGCCCGAAGATCAGCAGGAAGATGTTGGCAAGCGTCAGGTTGCCGACCATGAACCAGAACATCTCGGGCCGGTCGATCATCAGCATCGGCCCCGGGTTCAGGCCGTGGATGTAGAGCGCGCCGATCATGATCGCGGTGACCGCGTCGCCCGGGATGCCCAGCGTCAGCATCGGGATGAAGGCGCCGCCCACGGCCGCGTTGTTCGCGGTCTCGGGCGCCACCAGCCCCTCCTTCGCGCCCTGGCCGAACGGCACTTCGGGGTTCTTGGTCACGCGCTTGGCGTGGTCATAGGCCATCAGCGCGGCGATGTCGCCGCCCGTGCCCGGCAGCGCGCCAATGATGACGCCGATGCCCGAGGTCTGGAGCGACAGCGGCAGGTATTTGCGGATCGACGACCAGGACGGGATGATTTTCGTCACCTTCTGCTTGACCGCCGCCTTCTCGAGGTGGTGAAGCTGCGCCAGCGCCTCGGACACGCCGAACAGGCCGATCATCACCGCGATGAACGAGATGCCGTTCCACAGCTCGACAATGCCGAAGGTGAAGCGCTCCTGCGCGGTCAGCGGGTCGAGGCCCACGACCCCGATCAGCATGCCCAGCGCGCCCGCCATCACTCCCTTGGCGAGGCTCTCGCCCGACAGCGAGCCGACCAGCAGGATGCCCAGCACGCCCAGCAGCATGTAGTCGCGCGGCTGGAAGGTCAGCGCGAAGTCCGACACGAAGGGCGCCGCCACCGCCAGCACGAAGATGCCGATAAAGCCACCGATCACCGACATCACGGTGGCGATGCCGATCGCCTGCCCCGCCTCGCCCTTCTGCGCCAGCGGATAGCCGTCGAGCGCGGTGGCGATGGCCGAGGGCGCGCCGGGGATGTTCAGGAGGATCGCGGTGCGCGAGCCGCCATAGACGCCGCCCATGAAGATGCCGACCATCAGGCACAGCGCGTCGTTGACCTCCCACGAGAAGGTGAAGGAAATCAGGATCGACACCGCCATGGTGACCGACAGCCCCGGGATCGCGCCGATGTAGATGCCGGCGAACGTCCCGGCCGCGACCAGCAACAGCAGCGAGGGATCGAACCAGGCGATGGTGAAATAGCCGAACGCCTGTTCCATCATTGCGCCTCCCCGGCAAACAGCCCGCCGATCCAGGCCATGATCTCGCGCTCGGGCACCAGCCCCTCGGGCAGGATCACCTGAAACACCAGCCGGAACACCGCGTAGATGACCGCGAGCGACAAGAGCGCCACGCCAAAGCTGAAGGCGACCGAGCCGCGGTTGAGGTAATGGATCGCCGCGAACAGGAACAGCAGGGACGCGGGCAGGAAGCCCAAGCTGTCGAGCAGCGCCGCATAGCCGATCACGAAGCCCGCGAAGATCATCACCACCGAGGGCGTGATCTCGGCCGTGAAGGCGCGCGCGGTCTCGGCCAGCGGCTGGGGTGCCTGCCGGGCGGCGCGCCAGTCGCCGACCACGACGATCAGGCCCGCCCCCACCATCGCGCCGGCGGCGGCCATCGGGAAGGCGCCGGGCGAGCTCAGCGCCTCGAAGCCCGCGATGCCATAGGCCTGCCAGGCGAGGAACAGGCCGAGGGCCAGCATCAGCAGGCCGAAGCCGCGCTCTCCCGGCTGTCTTTCGCGTCTCACTTCCATGGTGTCCTCCCGATGGTGCCTTCGTGGGGCGAGGTGCCCGGCGCGTGCCGCCGTGACGGGGTCTGGATGCGCGGGGCGCGTGCGGCGTGATGCGGTGCCTGGTCCGGGCGAACCCGGGATGTCAGCCGGGGACCGTCGCATTGGCCGGTCCGGGGCGCGGGTGCGTGGGACGGGCCCGCGGGGGCCCGGCCGGTCGCGGGGGCCCGGCGCCGCGGCGCCGGGGGCGGCCGTCGTCAGGGCCGCGGGATGCCGAATTCCTCGGGCGATTTCTTGGCGATGCCCGCGTCGAACACCAGCCACGAGGTCACCGACTGCCAGTGCGTGAGGAAGGCGTCGGCCTCGGCGCCCGAGATGTTCATCGTCTTGAAGCCGCGCCCGTCCATCAGCGCCTGGAAGTCGGCCTGCTCGGCCCCGGCCTTGTAGGCGGCCTGCAGCTTGGCGACCGCGTCCTCGGGCGTGCCCTTCTTCACGAAGACGCCGAAGAACGGACCCCAGGGCAGGTAGGTCTTGAAGCCCGGATATTCGTCAGTGATCGGCGCGACGCCCGGCAGGGCGGGGTTCGCGACGGTGTCCATCAGCGCCAGCACCTTCATGCGGCCGGCCTTCACATGCTCGATTGCGGCGCCCAGCACGGCGGGCATCACGTCGATCGCGCCGCCCTGCAGCGCGGTCAGCGCCGGGCCGTCGCCGTCGTAGGGCACCGCGGTGACCGACAGCTCGACCTGGCTCGACAGCATCGCGGTCACCACCGAGGGCAGCCCGCCCGGGCCGGTCGAGCCGATCCGCACCTTGCCGGGGTTGGCCTGCGCATAGGCCACGAACTCGGCGAAGGTGTTGAACGGCGCGTCGTTGTTGGCCACCACCAGCGGAATGCCGCGGGCGAGGATGCTGATCGGCACGAAGTCGGAATAGTCCGTGTCGGCGAGGCCCATCACCTTGTAGAGCTGCGGGTTCTCGGCGCCCATCAGCAGGGTGTAGCCGTCGGCCTTCTGGGTCTGGACGAACTTGGTCGCGATCACGCCGACGCCGCCGGTCTTGTTGGTCATCACCACGCTGCGGCCCAGCACCGATTCCGCATGCGGCGTCACCGCGCGCATGACCGTGTCGGTCGACCCGCCCGCGCCCCACTGGATGATGCCCTGAAGGTCCTTTTCCGGGTATTCGGCCAGCGCCGGCGCCGCCGTCAGCCCCAGCGCCGCGATGGCGCCAAGAAGCATATGTCTCATCTCATTCCTCCCCAGTGTCGAAGTCCATCTCGGGAGCCCGATCGGTCCTGCCGGGCCTGCCGTCTGACTGCGCCTGAAAGGTCTCACCGGGGCGCGATAACGTCAAATACCCAGATGATGCTGAGCATAACATGACGTTAATCCTGCGGCCCCGGCCCACGCTGCCAGGGGCGCGTGCGCACGGCTGCGGTCAGCTCGACGCGCAACGCCTCGATCGCGTGTTCGGCGAAACTCGACAGCACCCGCCCGCGCTTTTGCATCGCGAAGGCCGCCACCTCGACCGTCTCGCGCAGCCGCACGCGCACCAGCCCGGGCATGTAGACCTCGGCCACCGAGAACTCGTCGATCAGCGCGACCCCCAGCCCGTGGCGCACCAGGCTCACCACCGTCTGCGCAAAGCGGCCGCGGATCGCGTGGCGCGGCTCGATCCCGGCCTGCCGCAGCGGCCGGGCGACGATCTCGCCATAGGGGTCGGCGGGATCGACGCCGATCAGCGGCTCGCCCGCGATGTCGTGGACCGAGATCTCGTGCCGCCCGGCCAGCGGGTGGGCATCGGGCAGGATCGCCACCACCTCGCCCCGGGCCAGCAGGTGGCAGTCGAGCGCGGGGTTCTCGACCGCGTAGCTCATTGCCACGAACTCGCCGCGCTCAAGCAGCAGGTAGTCGACCGCGTCCTCGATGGTCAGGATGTTGAGGTCGATGTAGAGGTCGGGAAAGCGCGCCCGCACCCGCCGGATCGCGCGCGAGGCGATGAATTGCGCGATCGAGGGCACCGAGGCGAAGGCAAGCCCGGCATCGCGGCCCTTGCGCAGGCTGCCGACCACATAGCCCAGGTTCTCGACCTTCTCGTAGACCTGGTGCACCTGCTCGAACACCCGGGCCGCCTCGGCCGCGGGAATGAACAGCCCGGCCTTGCGCTCGAACAGGCGCACGCCCAGGCTGGTTTCGGTGTGCTTCAGCAGGCGGCTGATCCCGGGCGCCGACACGTTCAGAAGCGCCGCCGCCCCGGCGACCGTGCCGGTCATCATCACGGCGCGGATCACCTCGATCTGCCTGAGCGTCAGGTCCCGCATCGCGCGAGCCTAGAGCGCTTTCAGGGCGATTGGATACCAGTTTCCCGAAACGACCGCGTCGCGACGCGTGGACCAGAGCCGCCAGCCCGCCCGACCGGCATGGACGCCCCGGCGCGCCGCGGCCGACCGGCCAGGCAATGCGGCCAGATGTGCCCGGGCGTCTCGGATGCGTGCCCGTCCCCGTGCCCGCAATCGCGTTGCCGAAATGTTGTCGTGAAGCGACGCCCGCCGTTCCCTAGATTCGCCTTTCCGCAGACCCAAGATGGAGACGACAGTGAGCCGTCCACCCCTGCCCCCGTTCACGGAAGAAACCGCGCGCCTCAAGGTCCGCATGGCCGAGGACGCCTGGAACAGTCGCGACCCCGAACGCGTGTCGCTGGCCTATACCGAGGACAGCGTCTGGCGTAACCGGTCCGAGTTCCTCCAGGGCCGCGCCGAAATCGTCGCGTTCCTGACCCGCAAGTGGCAGGCCGAGCGCGAGTATCGCCTGATCAAGGACCTCCACGCCGTCACCGGCAACCGCATCGCCGTGCGCTTCCGCTACGAATGGCACGACGTGGGTGGCCAGTGGTGGCGCTCCTACGGCAACGAGAACTGGGAGTTCGACGAGGCGGGCCTGATGCGCCGCCGCGAGGCGTCGATCAACGACGTGAAGATCGCGCAGAGCGAGCGCCGCTTCTTCTGGGACGCACCCGGGCCGCGGCCCGAGGGCGTGCCGGGGCTCGACACCACTCCGTTCTGAGGCGACACCCGGTTCTGCGGCCCGCGAGGGGGAGGCCGCAGGCCGGGCTGCATCACCGCCCGTGCGCTGCGCGGCGCCATGTGCCGCCCGGGCGCAACCGGGCCGACGCCCGCCGCGCTCAGACCGAGACGGCGCGGCTGACCTCGGCCTCGTCCAGATCCGCCCTCGCCCCCGCCATCGTGACCGCGCCGCGGTCCAGCACCACCACCCGGTCGGCGAGCGCCCAGGCGAAGGCGAAATACTGCTCGACCAGGATGATCGCCATGTCGCCCCGCGCGCGCAGGGTCTCGATCGCCCGGCCGATATCCTTGATGATCGAGGGCTGGATGCCCTCGGTCGGCTCGTCCAGCAGCAGCAGGCGCGGGCGCATGGTCAGCGCGCGGCCGATGGCAAGCTGCTGCTGCTGCCCGCCGGAAAGGTCCCCGCCGCGGCGCCGCAGCATGTCCCGCAGCACCGGGAACAGCTCGAACACCTCCGCCGGCACATGGCGCCCGGCGCGCGGCAGGGGGGCGTAACCGGTCTCGAGGTTCTCGCGCACGCTGAGCAGCGGGAAGATCTCGCGCCCTTGGGGCACATAGGCGATGCCGGCGCGGGCACGCATGAAGGGGCGCGCGCGGGTGATGTCGTCGCCCTGCCAAACGATCCGCCCGCCGCTGACCGGGTGCTGCCCGGTGATCGCGCGCATCAGCGAGGTCTTGCCGACGCCGTTGCGCCCCATGATGCAGGTCACCTCGCCCGGCCGGGCGGTGAGCGAGACGCCCTTGAGGATGTGGGCCGCGCCGTAATGCAGGTCGATCGCCTCGACCGCGAGGCTCGCGGCTCCCATCGTCTCGCCGCCCGGCGCCGGCGCGCGCGTGCTGCCCGTGGTGTGCGCCTGGGTCATGTCATCGGCCAAGATACACCTCCACCACCCGCGGGTCGGCGCTGACATGGTCGATCGAGCCCTCGGCCAGCACCGCGCCCTCGTGCAGCACCGTGACCTTCACCCCCAGCGCGCGGACGAAGTCCATGTCGTGCTCGACCACCAGGATGGTGTGCTCGCCGGCGATGCGGCGCAGCAAAGCGGCGGTCTGCGCGGTCTCGGCATCGGTCATGCCGGCGGCAGGCTCGTCGATCAGCAACACCTTTGGGTCCTGCGCCAGCAGCATGCCGATTTCCAGCCACTGCTTCTGGCCATGGCTGAGATCGGCACCCAGATCGTGGCGCCGCGGTCCAAGGCGGATGAGGTCCAGCAGTTCGTCGATCCGCGCGCTCTCGGCCGCTGTCCGGCGCGCGCGCAGCAGGTCGAACACGCCCCGCCTGCCCTTGAGCGACAGCAGCAGGTTGTCCTCGACCGTGTGGGTCTCGAACACCGTGGGCTTCTGGAACTTGCGCCCGATGCCGAGCCGCGCGATCCCGGCCTCGTCATGGCGGGTCAGGTCGATCTCGCCTGCGAACAGCACGTCGCCCGCATCGGGCCGGGTCTTGCCGGTGATGATGTCCATCATCGTGGTCTTGCCCGCGCCATTGGGTCCGATCACCGCCCGCATCTCGCCCGGCCCCAGCACCAGCGACAGCCCGTTGATCGCCCGGAAGCCGTCGAAGCTGACCGAGACGCCGTCGAGATACAGCATCGAATTCGCCGCTTGGGTCACCATCGCCTACTCCGCCGGATGGGTGTGGGGGGAGGCGGCCGGCCGGCCCGGGCGGCGGCGCATCAGCCCGCCAAGGGCGGACAGTCCGCCCAGCACGCCCTTGGGCAGGAAGATCGTGACGACCACGAACAGCGCGCCCAGGAAGAACAGCCAGATCTCGGGCGCAAGGCCGGTCAGCAGGGTCTTTGCCCCATTCACCAGGATCGCGCCCAGCGCCGCGCCGGCCAGCAGCCCGCGCCCGCCCACAGCGACCCAGATGACGATCTCGATCGAGTTGGCCGGGCTGAACTCGCCCGGGTTGATGATGCCGACCTGCGGCACATACAGCGCCCCCGCCACCCCCGCGAGCATCGCCGACAGCACGAACACGAACAGCTTGTAGCCCTCGACCCGGTAGCCCAGGAACCGGGTGCGCGCCTCGGTGTCGCGGATCGCGACCAGCACCTTGCCGAGCCGCGAGGTCACCACGATCCGGCACAGCACATACCCCGCCCCCAGCGCCACCGCCGAGGCCACGAACAGCCCCGCCCGCGTCGTGTCGGATTGCAGGCTGAAGCCCAGCAGGTCCTTGAAGTCGGTCAGCCCGTTGTTGCCGCCGAACCCCATGTCGTTGCGGAAGAACGCCAGCATCAGGGCGTAGGTCAGCGCCTGCGTGATGATCGAGAGGTAGACCCCCGTCACCCGGCTTCGGAACGCCAGCCAGCCGAACACGAAGGCCAGCGCGCCCGGCACCAGCACCACCATCAGGCAGGCGAACCAGAACATGTCGAAGCCCCACCAGTACCACGGCAGCGCGTCCCAGTTCAGGAACACCATGAAATCGGGCAGCACCGGGTTGGCATAGACCCCGCGCGGCCCGATCTCGCGCATCAGGTGCATGCCCATCGCATAGCCCCCCAGCGCAAAGAACGCGCCATGGCCCAGGCTGAGGATGCCGCAATAGCCCCAGATCAGATCGACCGAGAGCGCGAGCAGCGCATAGGTCAGGTACTTGCCGAACAGCGCGACGGCAAAGCTCGAGAGATAAAACGGCGAGCCCGGCTCGGCCACCAGGTTGGCCAGCGGCACCGCCACCGCAGCGAAGGCGAGCAGCGTCAGGAACACCACCGAGCGGGTGTCGATCAGGCGCGAGGCAGTCATGGGCGGCTCTCCGGCAGGCGGGCGGGGGGCGGGGCGGTTCTCGTCATTGCTCGACCGCCCGACCCTTGAGCGCGAACAGCCCCCGCGGCCGGCGCTGGATGAACAGGATGATGAAGACCAGCACCAGCACCTTGCCCAGCACCGCGCCCGCGTAAGGCTCGAGAAACTTGTTGACGACGCCCAACGTGAACGCCCCGGCCAGCGCGCCCCACAGGTTGCCGACCCCGCCGAACACCACCACCATGAAGCTGTCGACGATGTAGCCCTGCCCGAGGTTCGGCGAGACATTGTCGATCTGGCTCAGCGCGACCCCGGCGATACCGGCGATGCCTGCGCCAAGGCCGAAGGTCAGCGCGTCGACCCAGTCGGTGCGCACCCCCATCGAGGCCGCCATCCGCCGGTTCTGCGTCACCGCCCGCATCTGCAACCCCATCGGCGTGCGCTTCAGCACGGCCAGCAGCAGCGCGAACACCGCAAGCGCGAAGATCAGGATCCAGAACCGGTTCCAGGTGAGCGCGAGCTGGCCGATCTCGAAGGCGCCCGACATCCACGAGGGATTTCCGACCTCCTTGTTGGTCGGCCCGAACGCCGAGCGCACCGCCTGTTGCAGGATCAGCGAGACCCCCCAGGTCGCGAGCAGCGTTTCCAGCGGGCGGCCGTAGAGATGGCGGCAGACGCCGCGCTCGATCGCCACGCCCACGGCGCCGGACACGAGGAAGGCCAGCGGCAGGGCGATGGCGAGCGACCAGTCGAACAGGCTGGGCGCCGCGGCGCGGATCGCCTCCTGCACCACATAGGTGGTGTAGGCGCCCAGCATCACCAGTTCGCCATGCGCCATGTTGATGACGCCCATCACCCCGAACGAGATCGCAAGCCCGATCGCCGCCAGCATCAGCACCGAGCCGAGCGACAGCCCATACCACACGTTCTGCGCGGCCCCCCACAGCGCGCGCACCCGCTCGACCTCGGCGCGCCCGGCTTCGGCTGCGGCGGCCAGCGCGGGGTCGCTCGAGGCCGCGGCGGCAGTGAGGATCGACAGCGCGTCGCGGTCGCCG